>JAFYOA010000270.1 GCA_017547865.1 Clostridia bacterium | reverse complement strand
GAGGGACGGAGCCAGCTTGAAGTTGTACAGGTCGCCGATGCCGCCCTGAGAAGAAGGAGTGTTCACCACAATACGGCAGGTCTTCATGCGGGCAGCAAACTCATCCAGCTTGTCGCCGGCGGTAACGGTGTTCAGGTAAATGGAAGCGGTGTGGCCGTAGCCGCCATCTTCCACCAGGCGCTCGGCCTTGGCAAGGGCGTCTTCAAAGCTCTTGGCCTTGTACATAGCCAGAACGGGAGACAGCTTTTCGTGGGCAAATTCTTCGGAGATATCCACGCTCTCCACTTCACCGATGAGGATCTTGGTGCCGGCAGGAACTGTCACACCGGCCAGCTCGGCGATCTTGGCGGCGGGCTGACCCACGATGCGGGCGTTCAGGGCGCCGTTGATCACGATGGTCTTGCGCACGCGCTCGGTCTCCTGCTCGTTGAGGAAGTAGCAGCCGCGGGCAGCAAACTCGATCTTCACGGTATCGTAAATGCTTTCCATAACGATAACAGACTGCTCGGAAGCGCAGATCATACCGTTATCGAAGGTTTTGGAATGAATGACGGAGTTGACGGCCTGCAGCACATCGGCGCTGTCATCGATGATGGCAGGCACGTTGCCGGCGCCAACGCCCAGGGCAGGCTTACCGCTGGAATAAGCGGCCTTCACCATGCCGGGGCCGCCGGTGGCCAGAATAATATCGGCTTCCTTCATCACCAGGTTGGTCATCTCCAGAGAAGGCACGTCGATCCAGTCGATGATGCCTTCGGGTGCACCGGCAGCCACAGCAGCTTCCAGAACGATTTTGGCAGCGGCAATGGTGCTGTTCTTTGCACGGGGATGGGGGCTGATGATGATAGCGTTGCGGGTCTTGAGCGCGATGAGGCACTTAAAGATCGCGGTGGAAGTGGGGTTGGTGGTGGGGATAACGGCAGCCACCACGCCGATGGGCTCGGCGATCTTCTTGATGCCAAAAGCCTTATCCTCTTCAATTACACCGCAGGTCTTGGTGTTTCTGTAAGCGTTGTAAATGTATTCGGCGGCGTAGTTGTTCTTAATGACCTTGTCTTCCACAACGCCCATGCCGGTTTCTTCCACAGCCATTTTAGCCAGCGGAATACGAGCCTTATTGGCGGCAGTGGCGGCAGCCAGGAAAATCTTATCCACCTGCTCCTGGGTGTACTTGGCAAAAACCTGCTGGGCCTTGCGGGTACGGGCAATGGCAGCTTCCAGTTTTTCTACGCAATCCACAATTTCGTAAGTTTTAGTTTCCATCGTATTTTATCCTCCAATTCGGTGATTCAGCTGATTATTCAAATGGGCTAACGAGAGCGCCAGGCGTTCCTGCCGCAGCAGCACGCCGTTGGGCACACTAAGATCGCAGGGGGCAAAATTCCAAATGGCCGTAATGCCGCTTTCCAGCATATGGTCACACACTTCCTGTGCAGAACCGGCACCCACGGTGATGATACCGATCCGGACATCGTGCTGTTTGCAGAACGCTTCCAGCTGACGCACGGGGAGCACCTCGCGATTTCTTCCCAACGAAATGGGATGTTCGTTGCAATCAAAGGCGGCCAGAATTTTTACGCCATAATCTTCAAAATCATCGTATTCCAGCAGTGCACGACCCAATTTTCCGGCCCCCACCAGTACGGCGGCGTTGGGGCTTCCACAGCCTAGGTATTCCTCCAGCTGCTCAATCAGGTCCGATTTCAGGTAACCGACCTTCGGTCTGCCTGTTCCGCTAACCAGATTCAGGTCTTTTCGAACCTGAACTTCACCCAGTGCCAAATGCTTGGCGATCAGCGGGGCGGATACGTGTGTCTGTCTGGCGGGCAACTCCCTTAAGTAACGCAGATAATGGGGAAGCCTGCCCAAAGTCGCCTTTGGTACAGAAGCTTTTTCCATTCTGTCAGCCTCCTTTGTCTCTCTAGTTCGTTATAATTATATCAGCCTCTCTCCGAATCCGGAATTATTTAAATGTTATACCGGTGTTATCTATATCGATAACACATGGTTAGATATAAAAAAACACAGTCTGTCCTTGTTCAGAACAGGCTGTTTTGAATGGCTTTACAGGTGCTTTCGTTTGGAATCGCACAGAGCCGTGATGAATTTTTTGTCCAGGTCCGTAAGTTTGTAGCCATCTCGATAGATCAATACATCCTTGTAGACTTTTTTGTTATCGGTGCACTTTTTTTGTACCAGGCCGTAGCGCTTCAGCGTGCTTTGCGGCACAGGCGATACCCACATAAAAGTGTCCGGATTTTGTGAAAGCAGGTCAAACTGGCTGGCGCGCTCAAAAATAAAGATCCGGCGGTCAATGTTATCCGGCAGTTCATCTTTTACAACTTTTGCCAGGGGCAAAGAAGGAACATAAGGATCGGCATGGGCAATTTCGATATGATTGACCAGATCGTCGAAGGTAATTTCCTCCAGCTGCGCCAGAGAACTCTCTTCGCTCATCAGCAGTACATAAGAAAATTCCGTGACCATCTCATAGCACAGGCCTTTTTCTTCCAGCATCGTTTTAAAATACCGGTCGTAATTTTCGGCATAGCGAATAACGCCCAGCTTATAGTCGCGTTCCAGAATATTGCTGATGGCACGCTGGGAGTTTGTCTCTTTGTAGAAAACTTCCACAGCTTCGTCACCCAGCATTTTGGTGAACTGCGCAAATGCATCGGAAACATAGCTTGCCCGGGGAACAGAAACAGAGAACTTCCGCTTTTTAACGGCCCCCTCTTTGTAAAGCCTTTCCACCTGATCGATCTGCCGCAGGATTCCCTTGGCATATTCAATGAACACTTCCCCATCCGGGGTCAGCGTCATTCCTTTGGCGGTTCGGTCAAAGATGGTAATCCCCAGGTCGGCCTCCAGTTCCCGAATGGAGCGGCTGATATTGGGCAGCGCTACATACAGAACCTCCGACGCTTTGTTCAGTGAGCCGGCTTTTGCCACTTCCACAGCATACTTCATGTGCAGAATATTCATTCACATACACCTCGGTTGCATACTGCAGCAATTGTATTGTACCACATCTTTCCGGCAGTTTCAATAACAAAAACAGCACAGATTCACTGTGCTGCAAAAAAAGCAAAACGGGCAACCAGCCGGCTGCCCGCAATGATTTTTACTTGGTGAAATACATGATCACGTTAACCACGATGACCATCACGAAGAAACCAACAGCGATGAACTTGGTCCAGCGGGCCAGGAAAGTATCCAGCTGGCGAGCCTTATTCTTGGAAAGGAAGGTGTCGGCAGCGCCGCTCACCACACCCACGTTGGACTGGCTGCCTTCCTGCAGAAGCACGACGGCGATGATGGCCAGAGCAAAGACGATCAGAATAATACCGGTAACAATTTCAAAAGCACCCATTATAAAACGACACTCCTTAAGCGGATTAAATTGACGTAAAGTGAAATTTACATGCAAGAGTTATTTTACCACAAGCTGCAGCGTTTTGCAACACAGCACCGCATCTTTTTTCGCTGCTTTGCGAAAAAAACAGAGATTTTTTCTTCAAACGGTATAAACAGCACCCCTGTGGGCAGTCTATTAGCAGGCCCGGCGCACATGCGTTTGCGTGCGGCCGTGCCTTTTGTCGGCGTGTCCCTTGTTTCAGGGGATGCGCCGATCGGCATTTACAGGGTCAGCTGTTCCCCGGCGGTCTCCTGGGCATCCGGCAGAGCACCCAGTGCAGGCAGCTTTTTGCGGTAGCGGGCAGGATTATTCAGGCGGCCCTCTTCGTAAACTTCCGCCTTCATCAGCCGCTGGCCCTTCTTCAGGGTCAGGGCAGCCACGCCCTGGGTATTCTTAGTGGCCTTGGGCTGCACCAGGGCCGTGTTGAACAGCAGCATGCGCCCGGTAGAGGCCGTCAGCAGCACGTCGCAATCCTGGGGCAGGTACAGCACCGCTGCCAGGCCGGCGCCGGCGTAGTAGGCGTTCAGCAGCTTTTTGCGGTTGGTTTTGGTGGCATAGGCAGAGAGTTCCACCTTGGCTGCCTTGCCGTTATCGAACATAAACAGCATAAAGCCGGCATAGTCGCGGGTGGCAACCATGTACACGGCGTTCTCCCCTTCGTCCATACCCAGGCGGGCAGGAATGTACTCGCCCAGCACGCTGGCCTTGGTATCACCGAAATCAGCCGCGCGGGTCTTATACACCTGGGCCTTATCCGTAAAGAACAGCAGCTCGGTGTTGTTGGTGGCTTCCATCTGCTGGGTGATCTCGTCACCGTCTTTCAGCTTCTGGTCGCCGCTCATGCGCAGAGACAGAGGCGTGATCTTTTTAAAGTAACCCTCCCGGGTGAAGAACAGGTTCACCGGATAATCGGGCGCCTCTTCCTCGGTCTCCTCTTCTGCCTCATCAGCAGCGTAGATGATCTCGCTGCGGCGGGGCTGGCCGTACGCATCGGCCACTTCCTTCAGCTCTTTGGCAATAATGGAACGCACCTTGCTCTTGGACTGCAGAATGCCTTCCAGTTCGGCAATGGCTTTTTCCAGCTCCTGGGTCTCGGCGGTACGGTCCAGAATATACTCCCGGTTCAGGTGGCGCAGCTTGATTTCTGCCACGTATTCCGCCTGCACTTCGTCAATACCGAAGCCGATCATCAGGTTGGGCACCACATCGCTTTCTTCTTCGGTCTCGCGCACAATGCGAATGGCCTTGTCGATGTCCAGCAGGATCATGGCAAGACCCCGCAGCAGGTGCAGCTTTTCTTTTTTCTTTGCCAGGTCAAAATAGGTGCGGCGGCGAATGCACTCCACGCGGAAAGCCGTCCACTCTTCCAGAATCTCTGCCACACCCAGCACTTTGGGCACACCGGCGATCAGCACGTTGAAGTTGCAGGCAAAAGAATCTTCCAGCGTGGTGGTACGGAACAGCTTTTGCATCAGCTTGTCCGGGTCCACGCCGCGCTTCAGGTCGATGGTGATCTTCAGGCCATCCAGGCCGGTTTCATCGCGGATATCCGCAATTTCTTTCAGCTTGCCGCCCTTGACCAGCTCCACCACTTTTTCCACGATGGCTTCAATGGTAGTGGAAGGCGGGATCTGGGTCACATCGATGCAGTTGGCCTTGCTGTCATAAGTATACACGCTGCGCACGCGCAGACTGCCGCGGCCGGTGCGGTAAATTTGTTCCAGCACCTCGCGGTCATAAACGATCCGCCCGCCGCCGGGGAAATCCGGAGCCGGCATGGTGGAGAGAACATCGTGGCCGGGGTCACGCATCAGAGCGATGGTGGTCTCGCACACTTCTTTCAGGTTAAAGGGGCAAATGGAGCTGGCCATACCAACGGCAATACCGGTATTGGCATTGACCAGAACAGAAGGAAAGGATGCCGGAAGCAAAGAAGGCTCCTTCATGGTATTGTCGTAGTTATCGACAAAATCCACGGTATCCTTGTCAATGTCTTTGAAAAGCTCCTTGCACAGCGGGTCCAGCTTGGCTTCTGTATAGCGGGAAGCAGCCCAGGCCATATCGCGGGAATAAAACTTACCGAAGTTGCCCTTGGAATCCACATAGGGATGCAGCATTGCTTCGTAGCCGCGGCTCAGGCGCACCATGGTATCATAGATCGCCGCATCGCCATGGGGGTTCAGGCGCATGGTCTGGCCCACAATGTTGGCGCTTTTGGTACGGGTGGCACCCAGCAGGCCCATTTTGTACATGGTGTACAGCAGCTTACGGTGCGAAGGCTTAAAGCCATCGATCTCCGGAATGGCACGGGAGAGGATGATGCTCATGGCATAAGGCATGAAGTTTGTTTCCAGCGTTTTGGTAATGGGCTGCACCACAACTTCGCCGGCACCTTCAATCACGCCGCTGCTCTTCGGCTGTTTAACAGCTGTTTCTTTTTTACGTTTTGCCACAGTTCGTCCTCCTCTCACGCCAAATCGAGATCATCCAGATATTCACTGCCGTGTTCTGCGATGTAATCTTTTCGATCGGTCAGATTATCGCCCTTGAACAGTTCAAACAAAGCGACGGTGGCCGCCTCG
>JAFYOA010000269.1 GCA_017547865.1 Clostridia bacterium | reverse complement strand
CGGCGTGCGGGAAAAGTCGCTGGTGATGAAAATGGAACCGGTCGTCAAGGAATCTGTTAAGTGATGAGGGATTTTTCTATGAAACGATATACCATCGGCATCGATTTCGGAACGCTTTCCGGTCGTGCCCTGCTTGTGGATGCAGTCACCGGCGAAGAACTGGCGACCTCTGTGCTGGAATATGCCCACGGGGTAATGGATGAGGCTTTGCCGGACGGCACGCCGCTGCCCCAGGATTGGGCGCTGCAGCACCCCCGTGACTATTTGAGCGTGGTGCATGCCACCGTGCCCGCCGTACTGAAAGAAGCCGGTGTTTCTCCGGAAAATGTGATCGGCGTGGGCATTGATTTTACCGCCAGTACCCTGCTGCCGGTAACGGAAGACGGCACGCCCCTGTGTTTTTTGGAAGAATACAAAAGTGAACCCCATGCGTATGCCAAACTGTGGAAGCACCATTCTCCCCAGGAACAGGCGGCAAGAATGACGAGGATTGCCAAAGAACGGGGAGAGGCCTGGCTGGAAAATTACGGCGGCAAGGTTTCTTCCGAATGGACACTGCCCAAGCTGCTGGAAACGTTGGAAGAGGCCCCGGGCCTGTGCGAAGCGGCCTATGCCTTTGTGGAGGCCGGCGACTGGCTGGTGTGGCAGCTGACCGGTGTGCGTACCTACAACGCCTGTGCCGCGGGTTACAAGGCTCAGTGGAGCAAACAGGAGGGTTTCCCTTCCCGGGAGTATCTCTCTGCGCTTCACCCCGGCCTGGCGGACCTGGCTTATGATAAAATGTTTCTGCCCCCGCTGGCCATGGGCAGTAAAGCCGGTGAACTGACGGAACGTGTGGCTGCCATGTGCGGCCTGTGCCCGGGTACGGCGGTGGCCGCGGCCAACATCGATGCCCATGCGGGCGTGCCTGCCGCCGGGATCGACGGCCCCGGAAAAATGCTGGCCATTGTGGGCACTTCTACCTGCCACATGGTGCTGGGCTGTGAGAATAAACCGGTGCCGGGCATCTGCGGTTCGCCGGAAGACGGCTTGCTGCCGGGCTATTTTGGCTACGAAGCCGGCCAGACCTGTGTGGGCGACGGCTTTGCCTGGTTCAACGAAAACTGCCTGCCGGCTTCTTATGTATTGGAAGCTGCGGCCGATGGCGTGAATATTCACGCTTATCTGCGGGAAAAGGCATCGGCGCTTCGCCCGGGAGAAAGCGGCCTGCTGGCACTGGACTGGTTCAACGGCAACCGTTCCATTCTGGTGGATGCGGATCTTTCCGGTATGATTCTGGGCCTGACCCTGCAAACGAAGCCGGAGGAAATTTACCGCGCACTGCTGGAGGCCACGGCCTACGGCACCCGGATGATCATTGAAAACTACCGTGCCCACGGGGTGGAAGTGAATGAATTTTACGCCACCGGCGGCATTGCCCGCAAAGACCCGCTGATGATGCAGATCTACGCCGATGTGCTGCGTATGCCGGTGCATGTGGTTGGCTCGCAGCAGGGACCGGCGCTGGGTTCTGCCATGTACGCTGCGGTGGCCGCCGGGGAAGAAAAAGGCGGCTACGCCGATATCGCCTCTGCCGTGCGTGCCCTGGCCCCCAAGCAAACGGTGCTGTACACTCCTGTGGAAGAAAACGCCGCGGTGTACGATGTGCTGTTTGAAGAGTACCGCCGCCTGCACGATTATTTTGGCCGCGGTGGTGCCGATACTATGAAAACACTGAAAAAACTGCGTGCCTGATCCCGTTGCCGCCTGCTCCCAAAGAGAGCGGGCGGCTTTTCTTTTACTTTGGATAAAACGCCAATTGACAAGCAAAGGGAATGTGATTATACTGAACAGCGTGTGTTTTTATATTTGATTTTGCAGGTGTTTTATAAAGAAAAAGGAGAATGTGAATGGCATTGTTCCGTAAGAAATTTGCAGCCGAAAGTCCGGAGGCGGAAGCACTGAAGCTGACCGGCACCCAATCCTTGTTCTGGATCGCCTATGCGGTGGGTTGTTACCAGACGATCCTGCTGCAGGACAACGGTTTTTCGGCCTCGGTGATCGGCCTGATCAATGCGCTGATGTCGGCGGTGGCCATTGTGGGCAACGCTGTGTGGGGTGTGGTCAGCGACCGTACCGGTTCGGTGCGAAAAGTAAATGTGATCCTCATGGCGGTTGGTTTCGGCGGTTTCACCCTCATCCCTTTGCTGGCCGGTCTGCCCGGAGCGGTGGGCATCCTTATGGTGTTTATCCCGCTGCTGAATTTCTTCCGCGGCCCGTCCACGGTGTTTTTGGATAACCTGACCGTGCGCAACTGCAACGGTATGGGGCTGAATTACGGCCTGATCCGCGCTTCCGGTTCCATTACCTTTGCGGTGGTCAGCTTTTTTGTGGCGGTGTACATCGATTTCATCGGTGTGGCCAATACATTCTGGATCTCGGCGCTGCTGATGATTTTGCCCATTCTGCTGGTGCTTTCCTGCAGAGAGCCTGCGGTTGTGCATACCCAAAAGAAGAAAATGCCGGTGGCGCTTCTTTTTAAAGAACGCCGGTATGTGATCTTTTTGGTGTTTACGGCTGTGTTTTACACGGCATTTTGTTTTGAGTCCTCGTTCCTTCCGTATTTTTTGGAGGAGACCGGCATTGGCAATACCACCTACGGTGTACTGCTGGCGGTGCGTGCCACGATGGAAGTGCCCCTGTTGCTGTGGCTGGGTAAGCTTCTGCGTCGGTTCAACAAGCAGCATTTGCTGATTACGGTGGTCGTGCTGATGGGACTGGACAGCCTTCTGCATGGCTTGGTGGTGGATTCTCTCCCGGTGGCGGTGCTGGTCAGCATGGTGTT
>JAFYOA010000020.1 GCA_017547865.1 Clostridia bacterium | reverse complement strand
GAGGTCAGCGGTTCGATCCCGCTATGCTCCACCAAAAAACCTTGAACGTAAAGTTCAAGGTTTTTTATTTTGTTTAAATGAAAGAAAAGAAGTGAAAAACTGCAAAAATTGGATTTCCGAAATTTGACAGAATACAGAAAAAAGTATTTGGATGCTTGAAGATTTTTAAAAAGTGTGCTACACTGTAAAAAGTTTGATTTTGGAGGTTTATTCTGTTGCAAAAATCAAAACGATGCAATTGTTTGGTTGTAGCTGAATTGGCCTTTCTCGTTTTATGGACAATGGTGATTTGGGGGCATTCCATGATGCCGCCGGCCGTATCGGCAGCGGAAAGTGATTGGGTTGCTGAATTGCTGCGAAAGATCCTGCCGTTTGAATTGCCGTTTTCCATTCGTAAAATCGCACATTTCAGTGAATTTGCCGTGTATGGCGCCGCAGCATTTCTGGCATTTGTCAGATTATTTGGATTACGGATTCAAACCGTGATCAATGCGTTGTTTGCCGGACTTCTGACTGCCGTGACAGATGAATTTATTCAAGTGTTCACCGGCAGAGGTTCTGCGGTGACGGATGTTGTGTTGGATTTTTGCGGTTGCCTGTTCGGTGTGTTGTTATGCTGTTGGCTAAATTGCGTTTTTTTAAAACGAGCAGAATGAGTATTTACCTGGAGATGGATGTATGAACAGCGAACTTTCCACTCGCATTCACGAACGAATGAAGAGTTTTTCAAAAGGGCAGCGGCGTATTGCTGCCTATATAGAGGAACATTACGACAAAGTAGCCATGATGACGGCATCCCGTTTGGGCGCTACAGTCGGTGTCAGCGAATCCACCGTAGTGCGTTTTGCAACGGAACTGGGTTATTCCGGTTACGCAGAACTGCAGCGCGCGATGCAGGAAATGATCCGCAGCCGTTTGAACAGTGTGCAGCGTTTTGAAATTACTGCAGTAAATGTACCGTATCGTGAGTTGCTCAGTGCCGCAATCAACCAGGATATCGATATGCTGCGCAGCACCCTGGAAGAAACTTCTGAAGATGATTTTTATGCCACGGTGGATGCTATGATGCATGCTAAGCGTGTGTATATTATCGGCAGCCGCAGTTCCCTGGCGCTGGCCACCTTTATGGCACACTATCTGGAACTGATTTTTGAAAACGTGCATCTTTTGGATGCGACCAACGAAGCGCATATTTTTGAGCAGTTGATTCGTTTGGATAAAGACGATGCTGTCATCGGCATCAGTTTCCCGCGGTATTCCAAAAAGGTAATTACCGCCATGCGGTTCGCTTCCGATACCGGAGCCGTGTGCGTAGCTTTGACCGATACGGAAACTTCACCCGTTGCCAAAGCCGCCAACCATAAGTTGCTGGTACGCAGCGATATGGTTTCGTTTGTGGATTCTCTGGTGGCGCCGCTGAGCTTGATCAATGCGTTTATTGTTGCCATTGCTATGCGCAAACAGAATGAAGTGCGCGGCAACCTGCAGAAACTGGAACGCATTTGGGACGAATACGGTATTTACGAAAAAGTAGACGAAAAGGATACGAACCATGTTTGATTCGATCGTGATCGGCGCCGGTGCTGCCGGTATGATGGCAGCTTCTGCGGCGACACTAAACGGCAGCCGGGTGCTGCTTTTGGAAAAGAATGACCGTCCCGGCCGGAAAATCAGGATTACCGGAAAAGGACGCTGCAACGTGACAAATGACTGCGATCCGCAGGAAGTGATCCGTTCGGCAACGGCCAACAGCCGCTTTTTGTATAGCTGTGTGCACAATTTTACTCCGGCGGATACCATGGCTTATTTTGAATCTCTGGGTGTTCCGCTGAAAACCGAACGTGGCAACCGTGTATTTCCGGTATCGGATAATGCACAGGATATTGTGGATGCCATGGCCGGATATTGTGAAAATCTTGGCGTGGAAATGCGCTACGGCTGCAATGTGACTGCGGTGATGGTGAAAGACGGTACCGTGGTCGGTGTAAAGCTGCGTTCTGGTGAGGTTTTGGAAGCCGGTCGTGTTTTGATCGCCTGCGGCGGTTCTTCCTATGCCGTGACAGGTTCCGATGGCAGCGGTGTTCGCCTGGCGAAACAGGCTGGACATACCATTACGAAAATTCTGCCGTCTTTGGTGCCTTTGGTGGCTGAGGGGGAAGATTGCTCTGCTATGATGGGGCTTTCTCTGCGGAATATTGCCGTAACGGTGGAAGACACAGAAACTAAAAAGACTGTATTCGAGGATTTTGGCGAATTGCTGTTTACACATTTCGGGCTTTCCGGCCCAACCATTCTCAGTGCCAGCGCTCATATGCGCAGTATGTCTCCAGGGCGTTACCGTGTACACATCGATTTGAAGCCTGCACTTTCGGCAGAGCAGTTGGATGCACGTTTACTGCGTGATTTTGAAAAGAACAAGAATCGTTTGTTCTCCAATTCACTTGGGGAACTTCTGCCGGCGAAAATGATCCCGGTGATCGTGCGCCGTTCCGGTATCGGCGAAGAAACCCGCTGCAACGGAGTGACAAAAGAACAGCGCCGTAATTTTGGCGCTTTGCTGAAGAACTTTACCGTAGATATTCGTGATTTCCGTCCCATCAACGAGGCTATTGTAACCTCCGGTGGTGTGGATGTAAAAGAAGTGAATCCGAAGACAATGGAATCAAAGTTGATTTCCGGTTTGTATTTTGCCGGCGAAGTGCTGGATCTGGATGCGTATACCGGTGGATTCAATCTGCAGATCGCTTTTTCCACCGGCTACGCTGCCGGTCAGCAACTTTAATAATTGGGAGGTTTTATCATGTTTGCTGTTGCTATTGATGGCCCGGCCGGTGCCGGAAAAAGCACCATTGCGCGCCGTGCTTCTGCTGCTTTGGGCTTTATTTATGTAGAGACCGGTGCTATGTACCGCACGGTTGCACTGTATATGCTTCGTACAGGGGTGGATTTGAAAGATGCAACAGCTGTGGAAGCAGAGCTCGGAAATTTTTCCGTTGATATCTGTTATCAGGAAGACGGACAGCATGTGCTTTTGAACGGGGAAGTTGTTTCCTCTGCAATTCGTACGCCGGAAGTTTCCCTGGGAGCCTCTGCGGTTTCTGCCCATCCGGTTGTCCGCAATTTC
>JAFYOA010000268.1 GCA_017547865.1 Clostridia bacterium | reverse complement strand
ATTCCCCGTAATCCCAAATGATCGCCGCGGTGATCGGTTCCCGCGGGGTCAACATGCGGGTGGATGCTTTTATTCCTGTGGATACGGACCTGATCGTGACCGGCGGCGCCCGGGGGGTGGACCGACAGGCAGAAGATTTTGCCCGCCGCAAAGGCATTCCCTGTGTGGTCATCCGGCCGGATTACAAAAAGCACGGCCGCGGCGCTCCGCTGGTGCGGGATAAAGAAATTGTGGAGCGGGCCGACATTGTGATTGCCTTGTGGGACGGAAAATCCCGCGGAACGGCTTTTTCTTTGCGGTATGCGGAAAAAACGGGAAAAGAAGTGCGGGTATATATTGTGCCCGAAGTGTAGTTCACCGGATGTTCACAAGAAATTCACACAGTGTTCCGTTGAAACAAAGCAGCAAATACTGTATAATACAAATGGAAGAGCTGCCCCGGACAGCTCGCAGCGCGGTGCTTCTGTGTGAAGCACTGCCACAAAAGGAGGAAAATCATCCATGAAAAAAACAACCATGTCCCGGCGTCTGCCGGTGCTTCTGCTGGCTGTTCTGCTGCTGTGTGCAGTGTTGGCCGGCTGCAGCGATAATACGGCAACCACGCCCACGGAAAGCAATCCCTTTGCAGAGACGACTTCCGGCGGCAACACGGTGCCCACCGGCCCCAAGGATACCTGGGAGTACCAGGTGTACAGCACCTATGCGGAAGTAAAGGCCTACAATGGTACGGATGCTGTGGTGGAGGTGCCTTCCAGCTACAACAATTTGCCCGTAACCGGTATTGCTGCCGGCGCCTTCCACGATAACGCCACCATGACGACCCTGAAAATGCCCATGACCATTACGACCATTGGCGCCCAGGCTTTTTACAACTGCACGGTGCTGACCACGGTGGAACTGCCGGAGACCCTGCAGGTGCTGGGCGAGGCCGCTTTCTATGGCTGTACCGCACTGGAAGAGCTTACCTTCCCCAAGTATATCAAAACAGTGCCGGCCTTCCTGCTGGCCAACTGCACCTCCATTAAAGAGTTCACCGTGCCGGAAGGCATTGTTGCGGTGGATATGGGTGCTTTTATGAGCTGCACCTCTCTGCAGAGCATTGTACTGCCGGAGACCCTCACCTCCATTGGCGACGGCGTTTTCTCCAACTGCTCCTCTTTGAAGAACGTGGAACTTCCCTCGGCTCTCTCTGTGCTGGGTGTGAACTGCTTTGAAAGCTGCACTTCTCTGGAAACGATCACGCTGCCTGCTTCCGTTACTGCCATTCCGGACAGCGCTTTCTACAAGTGTGCTGCGCTGCAGGGCATTGAGATCGGTTCCAGCGTTACTTCCATCGGCAGCGCTGCGTTCTCCGAGTGCACGTCTCTCACCGAGATCGTAATTCCCGACACGGTGCAGACCATTGGTGAAGCCCTCTTCTATGGCGATACTGCTCTGACCTCTGTGCAGCTGCCCACGCATCTTACCGAGCTGCCCGGCTATATGTTCTATAACTGCACCTCGCTTCCTTTCGTTGCTCTGCCTGCCGGTGTCACCACCATCAGCGATTATCTCTTCTACGGCTGTACCGGTATGACGGAATTCATCATTCCCGAGAACATCACCCACATCGGCTCCAACGCTCTGGCCGGCTGCACCGGTCTCACCTCCATCACGTTCCCTGCCTCCATTGTGGAGATCGGCGATGCCGCTTTCTGCGATTGCCCCAATCTGGGTGAACTGATCTTTGCCGGCAATAACCTGACCCGCATCGGGCCCTATGCCTTTGCCAACTGCGATGCCCTGGTGCATCCTGTTCTGCCGGAAGGCCTGACCCGCATCGATCCCTATGCGTTTGCCACCTGTGAGAACCTCACCGGCATTACCCTGCCTTCCACCGTCACCGAGATTTCCGAAGGTATGCTTTCCGAGTGCGTGTCCATTACGGAGTTTGATTTCTCCGAAATGAACATCACGGTGATCGGCCCCCATGCGTTCAGCTACTGCCTGGGCCTGACCGAGATCACCCTGCCCCGCGGCCTGACCGAACTGAGCGACTACACCTTCTACCATTGCGAAAATCTGGAGACCGTGTGGATGAGCGACACCATCACCGCCCTGGGTGAGTACCTGTTTGCCCAGTGCTACGCGCTGAAGGATGTGTACATTCCCGAAAGCGTTGCCAAGTACGGCCGCAACCTGTTCGATACCACCGATAAGGCCGTGGTGACCGTGCACGGTGTGGATGGTTCTGTTGCCGAAAGGCTCTCAATCATCAACGAAGTCAATTTCAAGGAATTCGATTTCTCCACCTCCGATAAATATGCACCGGATGCGGAAGTGACCGTTTCCACCGAAGAATAAAAACAAAGGGCTGCCCTGCTTTTGCGGGGCAGTTTTTTATTAAAACGATTGTTTTTCCCGGCCGATATGGTATGATAAAAGAAATAACGGCCCGAAAAGGGGAGAGCACGATGCTGCAGGTTGAAAAAAGAATTCAGGATACCATTACACAGGCAGAACGAAAAGGGAATGTTCTGCTGCTGCATACCAGCCGGGGTCTGCTGCAGCTGGCGCCTGTGCGGGAAGATATTGTACGGGTGCGCTACACCCGCCGGGAAGATTTTATGAACCGTGTGGGCATTGGTTTGCTGGCGCGGGAACCCATGGCCGAATGGAACTGGAAAGAAACGGAAAGGGAGGTACTGCTTTTCACCGAAAAGCTGACGCTGCGTGTGGAGAAAGCTACCTCTGCCATTGCATACGAAAAAGCAGACGGTACCCCGCTGCTGGCGGAAAACCGCCGTCTGCCCCGGGAGGTAACGCCCTTTACTTCTTACAAAACCGTGGTGGATGAGACCACCGAGCTGGAAGAAGTGGTGACCCCGGACGGTGTGAAAAAGGTGATCAAAAACGGCGGGCGTGTGCCGGATAAAGACCTGTACCACACCCGGCTGCACCTTACCTTTGCGGAAGGGGAGTACCTGTACGGCCTTGGCCAGGCAGAAGAAGGTATGCTGAACCTGCGGGGCACGGTGCAGTATGTGCACCAGGCCAACCGCAAGATCGCGGTGCCGCTTTTGGTATCTTCCAAAGGGTACGGTCTGCTGTTTGCCACCGGCAGCCCGCTGATTTTCCGGGACGATGCTTACGGTACCTATGTGCACACAGAAGCCGACGAAGAGATGGACTACTACTTTTTGGCCGGAGAAACGCTGGACGATGTGATCGGCGGCAGCCGATATCTTTCCGGTAAAACAGCTATGCTGCCCCGTTGGGCTTTTGGCTTTGTACAGTCGCAGGAGCGCTACGAGACCCAGGAGGAAATTCTGCAGATGGCGGAAGAACACCGCCGCCGGGGCATTGGGCTGGACTGCATCGTGCTGGACTGGTGCTCCTGGGAGGATGGCCAGTGGGGGCAGAAGAGCTTTGACCACAGCCGTTTTCCGGATCCCAAGGCCATGACGGATGCCCTGCACGAAAACAACGTGCATTTTATGATCTCCGTATGGCCCAATATGAATAAAGGAACTCCCAATTACGAGGAGTTTGCCAGGGCCGGCTTGCTGCTGCCTGCCAACGAAATCTACGATGCCTTCAGCGAAGAAGGCCGCAAGCTGTATTGGAAACAGGCAGAAGAAGGGCTTTTCCGCTATGGGGTGGACGCCTGGTGGTGTGATTCCAGCGAACCCTTTACACCGGAGTGGTCCCGTGCGGAAAAGCCGGGCCCGGAGGAGATGTACCGTGAATTTGCCGATGTGGCGGCCCAGTACCTGCCCGCCGAGGTGACCAACGCCTATGGTTTGCTGCATGCCCGGGCGGTATACGAAGGTCAGCGCGGCGCGTGCCCGGATAAGCGTGTGCTGAACCTGACCCGCAGCGGCTATACCGGCCAGCAAAAATACGGTACGGTGCTGTGGTCCGGCGATACGGAAGCTACCTGGGCTACATTTAAAAAGCAAATCGCCGCGGGACTGAATTTCTGTGCCTCCGGCCTGCCGTACTGGACACTGGATATCGGCGCTTTCTTTGTGAAGCGCGGTGTGCAGTGGTTTTGGGATGGTGATTACGATGAAGGCTTGGATGACCTGGGTTATCGGGAACTGTTTACCCGGTGGTATCAGTTTGGTGCTTTCCTGCCTGTCTTCCGCAGCCATGGTACCGATGTGCGCCGGGAAATGTGGCTGTTTGAAGAGCCGTTTTACAGCGCCATGCAGGCGATGAACCGCCTGCGCTACCGGTTGCTGCCTTATATTTATTCCCTGGCGGGCAATGTGTGGCGAAAAGACCGTACGATGCTGCGCCTGCTGGCCTTTGATTTTCCCCACGATCCCACGGCGTTGGGGGTGGATGACCAGTTTATGCTGGGCGATGCCCTGCTGGTGTGCCCGGTGACCCAGCCGATGGATTACGGTGTGCATTCCACACCGCTGAACGACGTGCCCCATACCTGCCGGGTGTATCTGCCTGCCGGGGCCGATTGGTACGATTTTTACACCAACGAAAAATTCACCGGCGGCCGGTGGATCGAAGCGGATGCCCCGCTGGAAAAGATCCCGCTGTTTGTGAAAGCAGGCAGCGTTCTGCCGGTGGCAGAACCCAAAGGCAGCACGGAAGAGACCATGGCGGGACCGGTGGAACTGCTGGTGTATCCCGGCGCCGATGGCGTGCTGGAATATTACGAAGATGCCGGTGACGGTTACGGCTACGAAAATGGCGAATACACCGTGACCCGAGCGGAGTGGAACGATGCCGCCGGTGAGCTCACCCTGCCGGAGGGCACCGGAGATAAATTTACCGTAACGGTGGTGGGAAAATGATGCAGAATCATATTCGACCGGCCAAACCGGAAGATGCCGGCCGCATTGCGGAGATTGAGATTTTTAATTACCGGCTGCAGTTTTACCCAATTTTTAAAAACGATGCGTTTTATTTTGAAGAACTGCAGGTACTGCCCGCGGCAGAGACCCTTCGAAACGACCCGGTGCGCCTGGCACAGACGTTTGTATACGACGATGGCGTAGTGAAGGGCTTTGTGCGCATGGACGGCACCCGGGTGGAAAAGCTGTTTGTGGAACCGGTGCTGCAGGGGCAGGGAATTGGCAGCACGCTGCTTGCCTTTGCCGTGCAAACCTGCGGGGCCAACCGCCTGTGGGCACTGGAGAAAAACACCCGGGCCATTGCGTTTTATCAGCGGCATGGGTTTGTGCTCACCGGCAATAAAGAACCGGAGGATGACACCGAAGAATTTTTGGTGGAAATGGCGCGCCCAAAAGAATAAAAAAGAAGCCTCTCGCCCGGTGTGGGTGAGAGGCTTTTGTATGTGCATCAGAAATGATCGGTGAAGAAGATGGGCTTCTGCACAAAGAGCTTTTCCAGTGTATCGCGGTTCTGAATGATCTGTACATCGGAAAGATAAGTGGCCTGCGCAAGATCTGTAAAGCCAATTGCCAGCTGCGAGAAGCGCTGAATGGAAAGTTTGATGTCCGGTTCGGCAGTATCGTCCTTTTCCACGGAGATTGCGTGGCCTTCTGCAAAATTCAGCACATAGGTGCCGGTGTTTTCTTCCAGGAAAGGATCTTCCACACGGATGACGGCACGGCCGCTTTCTTCGGGGCAGCGCATCAGTTCCAGAGCTTTCTGCACGCAGATAATGCGCATCTGCCCGTGAGGGGCAAGTGTTTTTTCCACATCGTAGCATTCCGGAACCATGGAGTGCATAGGCACTTCCTCCGGCAGTTCAATGTACATGGTGCCATACTGGGCACGCAGGCGGTACATAAAGCCAAAGATTTGCTTCAGATCGTCCGGGGCAAGGTAGGCTATATCTTTTACGCGGGCATCCCAATTGCCTTTTTTCTCGTTTTTGGTGGGGCGGAAAATAATGTAGGCGCGGGGCTTGCCGTTGTCATCGCAGAAAACATATTTGTAGCAGCGATCCTTAAAGGGGTCGCCTTTGGCCATCCACCACTGGTCATCGCGGCGGTGAATGGCAAGGTTCTTGCCTTTAATGAACTCGGCATGCACGGCCTTCAGGTCGTCCAGCGGGTCATCTTTGCGGCACATATATACATTCAGATCGCAGCGGTAGTTTTTCAGCGCTTCGATCTCCACTTCGTACATGGCTTGGGTGCAGCTCAGCTCGTACCCAAACTGGCGGTAGTAGGGGTGAGAGAATGGGAAGAGATAGGAGAGCAAAAAGCCTTTCTGGTACATTTCTTTGAACTGCTCGCGGAAAATGGAGCGGATGCCGCCTTTGCTGCGGAATTCCGGCATGGAGCTGACGCCGCCCACACCACCGGCTGCCACAATGTGGCCATCAAATTCCACGCTGTAAATGTTGTTGGACATGGTGGCGAAAATATCACCGTTTTCATCCAGCGCACCCCACGTATCATCGCGGCGGGGCTTGTCTTTGTTTTCAATCAGCTCCTGCAGCGCCTGGTCCATATCCTGACTGCCAACGAAGCCGATTGCACACGTCATGTCGTGTGCTACAAGTTCTTCCGGTGTTGTCAGTTTTTTTGCTTTCGGGTCCATATACAATACCTCCCGGTTTTATTAGTGCCAGTATAGCAGAATCTTTCTCTGCTGGCAATAGGGATTTGTGAAATTACTGCAATAGATGCGCAGAAAAAGAAACCGAAAATGTACAAGATTCCTTGACACAAATAAGCATGGGGGGTATAATGACCCTGTAGATTGAGAAGTATGGCCGTTTTTTAACGGCAGGGAGGGTTGGCTATGTTGAAAGCCGGTATTCAGGTTTCCAGTGTAAAAGTACACATGCAAACCGTAGAAGATGTTTGGAGCACTATGAAAAAGTTTGGCGACATGGGCTACACCGAAGCCCAGCTGCAGTGGATCAGCAAGGATGTTCCCATTGCAGAAGTGGCCGCCGCACTGAAAGCTTCCGGAATGAATTCCTGGGGAATTCAGGATTATTACGAGCTGGTGCGGGAAGACATGGATTACTATATGGGCCTGTGCGAAGCCACCGGCGGTAAGTATCTGTGTGTCAGCGGTATTCCTGCCGATTATAAAGAAGACGGCAAGGTAACGCTGGATGGCCTGCGCCGCATGGCTGCCGATTTGAACAAGCTGGTGGAAGAACTGGCTGAAAAAGATATGATCGCTACGTTCCATCCCCGCTGGCAGGAATACGAAATGGTGGAAGGCAAACCCGCCACCGCCTGGCTGATGGAACTGACCGATCCGCGTTTCCAGCTTACGCTGGATTTGAACCATGTGGTGCGCGCCGGAGAAGACCCGGTGGCCTGGATCAAAGCCTTTGCGGGCCGCCAGGATATGGTGCACTACAAGGATATGGCGGATGCCACCCGTGAAAAGTCTGTGCTGGTGCCCGCCGGGCAGGGCTGCCTGAACGGAGAGGCTATTTTTGCCGCCTGCCGCGAAGCCGATGTGAAAGTTGTGTTTGCCGAGCAGGAAAGCTGGCATAAAGATCCCTTTGAATGCCTGAAAGAAAGCTACGATTTCTTTGCCGCCAACGGTATTCGCTGATACCGTTCCGATAATAAAAAATGCCGCCTGCGAGCGGCTTAACAGGAGGAAAAAACTATGTCTGATCCTATTCGCGTTGGCCTGATCGGCCTTGGCCGTGCCGGTACCGGTATGCACCGCTCCGAGCTGCTGTCCCGTCAGGATAAATTCCAGTTCTATGCTGTTTGTGACCTCATCCCCGAGCGCTGCCAGGCGTTCCACGATGAGTTCGGCAGCAAAATGTACACCAAGATCGAGGACATCCTGGCCGATCCCGATGTAGAACTGATCGATATCGCCACCCGTTCCTGCGATCACTTTGAGCATGCCAAGATGGCCCTGAAGGCTGGCAAGAACGTTCTGCTGGAGAAGCCCTTCTCCCGTTCTGCCAAAGAAACCGCCGAACTGATCGCTCTGGGTTCTCAGCCCGGCGGTCCCAAGCTGTACATCCGTCACAACCGTCGCTGGGAAGGCGGCTTCTGCCAGGTCAATGACATCATCGATTCCGGTATTCTGGGCGATGTGTACGAGATCAAGCTGACCCGCAACCAGTATCAGCGCCGTGCCGACTGGCAGACCATCCATGAATACGGCGGCGGCCAGCTCCTCAACTGGGGTCCTCACATCATCGACCACTCCCTGCGTTTCTGCGGTGGCGACTATGTGAACATGTATTCCAACATTAAGCAGGTTGCTGCTGCCGGCGATAGCGAAGACCACATCAAGATCGTCTTCACCGGTGTGAACGGCCGTATTGTTGATATGGAAATCAGCGGCGGCGTGGCTCTGCCCACTCCCGTTTACATGATCTACGGTTCCAAGGGTACCCTGGTCAGCACCAAGGAAGGCTTCCATGTCCGTTATCTGGATCCCGACCACAAGCTGCCCAAGCTGGAAGCCAGCGCCGAGACCCCGGATATCAACGCCGGTTTTGGCAACAAGGAAGAAGTGAAGTGGATCGAGAAGGATATTCCCAGCGAAGGCAGCGAGCAGGCTACCCACCGCATTTGGGATGCCCTGTACGACAGCTTCCGCACCGGCAAGGCCTTCCCCATTAAGCTGGACCAGGCTGCCAAGGTTATCGAAGTCATCGAAAAGGTTAAGAAAGGCACCATTTTTGAAGATTGATTTTACGGAGGAACTGTAAAATGGCATACGATATGCGCATTGGCGCCCAGCTTTACACTGTGCGCGATTACATGAAGAACCTCGACGATTTTGCCGAGACGCTGAAGAAGATCGCCGATATCGGCTACACCACCGTGCAGGTTTCCGGTGCCTGTGAATTCGAGCCCGAGTGGCTGAAGGAACAGCTGGCCAAGAACGGCCTGGAATGCCACCTGACCCACACCGCCGGCCCCAAAATGCTGGCCGATCCTGCCAAGGTTGCTGCCGATCACAAAATCTTCGGCTGCAAGCACATCGGTATTGGTTCCATGCCCGGCGGCATGACCGAGAACCCCCACAACACCTTTACGGAATTCGTAAAGAACTACAAGCCCGTTGCCCAGGTGTTTGCCGAAGCCGGTGAATACTTTATGTTCCACAACCACCATGCCGAGTACACCAACAAGTACGAAGGCAAGAACTACATGGAACTGCTGGCCGAAGCCTTTGCTCCCAACGAGATGGGCTTTACGCTGGATACCTACTGGGCCGCTTTTGCCGGTGAAGATCCGGCTGCCGAGATCAAGCGCATGGCCGGTCGTCTGCCCTGCATCCATTACAAAGATATGGAAATTCTGGAAGACGGCACGAAGCGCTTTACCTGGGTTGGCGGCGGTGTTCTCGATTTCGAGAAGATCAGCGATGCCGCACAGGCTGCCGGCACCAAGTTCATTTTCATCGAGCAGGATAACTGCTTCGGCGAAGATCCCTTCGAGTGCCTGAAGAAGAGCTACAACTACCTCACTTCCATCGGCCTGAAATAAGCACAAATCACAGTACCCCGCAGTTTTTCTGCGGGGTGCTTTTTGTTTGCACAACAAAAAAGACCCTGCAAAACTGCAGAGCCTTTCTTTATGTTTTCTTTCTGTTTGCTTACTGTGCGTTACCAGCACTTCATCAGGTCTTCGTAGAAGGCGTACACTTCGGCTTCGGTATCGAAGTTGCAGAGAATCATGCGGTTGCCCATGTCATCGGAAAGCACATCCGCTACCCGGTCCATCAGCTGGATCTTGTCACCGTACTTGGCGCGTACATCGTCATCGGAGAGCACATAGTTCTTGTAATCGCGGCGGCCGCAGTAGGCGCAGTACTGGTGCCAGCCGGAATCACCCAGCGTGGAATGATCGAAGGCGATCATATCGGCCCAGATTTTGTACACGTCGGTGTGGTTTGCAAAGTTCATCATATCCGGGGAACAGCCGCCGGAGGGACGCATGTTCACTTCCAGACCGGCCACGGTACCCTTGGGGCCGATGGAAGGCATGTCCTCGGTGAGGAGGAAGAACTCAAAGTGGACGAAACGACTCTTCACGCCGAAGGCTTTCACCGTGCGGCGGCCGGCGTCACGCAGGTCGTCCGGCAGGTCAGAACGCATGTAGAAGATGCAGTCGTCGCCGTTGTTCACCATATCCATAATGGAGGTGGGGGAAACGTTGCCGTTTTCAAAGATCGGCTCGCCGTGGCTGTCGATGATGGCGTCGTAGGTCACCACGTAGCCGCGTACAAACTCTTCCATAATAAAGACAATGCCGCGGTTCAGGTATTCATTGCAGAAGCGAACCACGTCTTCGTCGCTCTTCAGCTTAAAAGTAGTGCTGGCGCCCACGCCGTTGTCGGGCTTTACCACCACGGGGTAGCCCACTTCGCGGGTAAAGTTCAAAGCGCTCTCGCAGCTTTCCACCAGGTGGTAACGGGCGGTGGGAACACCGGCGGTCTTGTAGAATTCCTTCATGGCAGACTTGTACTTCACGCCGTGGATCACATCGTTTTGGAAACCGGAGGTAATGTTGAAGTCGGTGCGCAGGGCAGCGTCGCGCTCCAGCCAGTACTCGTTGTTGGTTTCCAGCCAGTCAATGCGGCCGTACTTGTGGATGAAGAAGCCGATGGCACGGTATACAGCCTCGTAGTCTTCCAGAGAATCCACCTTGTAGTACTCATCCAGCACAGCGGTGAGGCGGGGATCCAGTTCCGGATAGGGGCAATCGCCGATGCCCAGCACGCGCAGACCGTTGTTTTTCAGCTCGCGGCAGAACATCCAGTAGTTCGTGGGAAAGTTGGGGGAGAGAAATACAAAATTTTTCATTTATTTTTACACACCTTTCTTACGCGTTGGGGTCGCCCAGCAGCTTGGGCAGGAAGTAGTCGCACTGGCGATACCACCAGGGCCAGTCATGGTTCACATCGGTGCCCCAGTAATCGAACCAGGCGCGGATGCCCTTCTCTTCACAGACACGCTGCAGGCGGGAGGTGCCGTCGATCAGTTCATCTTCCCAGGCGCCGCGGCCCACGCAGAAGATCATCTTCCCCTGGTTGTATTTTTCAATGTAAGGGTGGTCATAGTTCATGCCGGCAATAAAATCCACCGGAGAATTATCGTAGGTCAGGTTATCACGGTAATCACCGAACATGCCATCGGCATTGTACAGGCCGGAAAGGCCCAGCACGGTGTCGAACAGATCCGGGTAACGGAAATAGAAGATGCCGGCGTGCATGGCGCCCAGGCTGCAGCCAAAGGTCATGAACTTGCCGCCATTGTAGCCGCCGTTGCAGCGGGTATTGTGCTCACGCATGCGGGGCAGCAGCTCATCGATGATGCCGTGCAGCCACTTTTCGTGCAGCTCAATGCGGGTGCGGGGATCGCCGGTGGAGGCCCAGGTTTCGTTGTCGATGGTATCGATGGAGAACACCTGCACCTTGCCGCTGTTGATCCAGGGAGCCCAGGTATCGGTCATGTGGTAGTTTTCAAAATCAAAAAAGCGGCCGCCCATGCAGGGCACAAACAGCACCGGCTTGCCGGCGTGGCCGTAAATGGTGTATTCCATGTCCCGGCCCAGGCAGTTGGAATATTCTTTGCGGTATTCGATCTGCATTTTGGTGGTTCCTTTCTGTATATAAAATGAAGAATAACGGCTGTTTCAGGGGGTGTAAAGAGTGTCCTCTTCCCACCGGAGGGGGTTGTTTTCAATGTAATCCCAAATGTTTTTGTAATCGCCTCTTCCACGAATGATGTGGTCGTGGAAACCCTTTTGCCAAACAGAGAAGCCGATTTGTTTTGAAATGCTCCCTTTTGTCTGGTTGATAACGGTCGAGATTGTAGGGGCGGCCATTGGCCGCCCGCAAGTATCCGTGTGAATACATAGCAAAAGATGGACATGATTGGGCATGACTACAAAATTGTCGACCGAAATCATGGGGTAGTGTTTTGGTATATTGCGAATGCATTCGTATACGATTTTTCCATACGCAGAAAGATGAGAATCGGCTGCTTCCTCGACGGCCGAATTGTCCCAAAAGAAATTTTCTCGGTTGTATGTGCAAATGGTTATAAAATACGCGTTTGGTAAACTGTAATCGTATTCATGCAGACGGTTCTTCTTTCGGATTGGAAGCTCAAAAGTTCTCATTTTTGTTTAAATCCGTCAGATGTAATTTTATTTGGCGGGCGGCCAATGGCCGCCCCTACATAGCACGCAGAGAAGATGGGATCAAAATTATCCCAATCCCAATGTCTCCATAAAGAACGGGATCTGCTGTTCCCAGGAGGCCTCGGAATGTGTTCCGCCGGGCACAATGCGTGCGGTGAGGTACACGCCTTCTCGCAGGAGAAGATCGGTTACCGTACGGAACGCCTTGGAAGCGCCGCGGCGTCCGCCCATTTCTTCGCTGCCGTAATCCATGTAAATGCGGGTGCCGTGGGCAATCTCCGCTTCTTTTATAAACTGCACGGCGTTTGCCCCGCCCAGCCACAAACTGGGGGAAAGCGCCGCCGCCATGGAAAACACATCGTTGTACACCGTTACGGCGTACAGGGCCATCAGCCCACCCATGGAACTGCCGGCAATGGCGGTGTGCTGCCGGTCCGGAATGGTTTTGTAGTGGGTATCGATGTAGGGCTTGAATTCTTCCACGAACCAATCCATGGTCTCTTTGCCCTGGGGTTCCACCGGGCCGGTATCCCGGAACGTAATGGGTACCGGGGAATACTCGCTGAGCCGTTTGTGGCCCTCGTGGTTGCATTCCACCGCCGCCACGATCACTTCTGCTTCCGTGGCTTCCAGGTAATCGCCAAGCCCCCAGCTTTTGCCGTAGGTGGCGTCTTCGTCAAAAAACACGTTGTGGCCGTCGAACATATACAGCACCGGGTAGCGCCGGGGACTGATGGGGTTGTAGTCTTCCGGCAGATATACATAGGCCTTGCGGGGCTTGTTGCCCGTTAAGGCCGGTACGGTAACATCAAATTTATCGATCATAGAGAAACTCCGTTCTTCTTCGAGTAAGAAAAACCGGCAGGCCGCAGCCTGCGGCATACATAGTATAGAACAATATATTATAGCATGGGCATGGCTTTTCTGCAAGTTTTATCTGCAAAATCCGTTTTCGTGAAGGGATTTTACCAGTGTGTTCTGCAAAGACAGTTGATTTTTGCGGGTGAACATGCTAAACTAAGTCATCACATTACTGCGTGAAAGCGCCCGAAAGAGGATATACATATGAAACTTTGGAAAATAACCTGGAGCGGCCTGCGGGGCCGTAAAAAGGATACCCGCCTGCTGTGGTTGGTGGTGGCGCTGGCCTATTTGTTCATCACCCTGTCCAGTACCGTCATCGCCTGCATGGAAGCCACGGAGATCGATCAGCGCAACAAGCTGTACGGCCAGTGGCAGGTTATGGTGAGCGGTTCCCTCTCGCAGGAAGAAATTGACCGCCTGCTGGAGGAAGTTCCCGGCGTGCAGACCAATGTGCTGGGTGTGAACGATGACTTCGGCGTGGTGGGCACCATGGACGAAGACCTGCAGAACAATGCGGGCTTTCAGCTTTTGGAGGGCCGCTACCCGGAAAACGATAACGAGATCATTATGGAAAGCAAGCAGCTGGTGGCTTCCCGCCGGGAACTGAAAGTTGGCGACGAAGTGACCGTTTCCATCCCGATCTCCCTGTATCTTTCTTCGGAGGGCGACGCGGTGCGCACCGCAGAGATTCAGGCGCTGGAAGAAGCCCTGGCTGCGCAGCGGCAGAATTGGATCGATGAGATCGTGCAGACCGGTACCATCGATACCATGACGGAAAAGGTGCTGCAGGGCGGCACGCAGGAACTGATGGGCATGCGCTCCAACTGGCTGGAAAGCGCCATTGTGGAATACGACATGGAAGTGGAGTGGCAGTCGACACTCGATGCTGACAGCGACCGCGGCCCCTGGGGGCTGGGAAAAGACTTTAACGGCCGCTGCTATGAAGACCTGACAGAGGACGAACAGCGCCAGGTGATTCGAAAATACGTGCTGATGACACTGGAGTGGATATACGAGGATGCCCACCGGGATGGCCGGAACCCTACCATGGAAAATAACCTTTTGGGCATAGGTGATGTGACCATCCGCACCCAGACTTCCATGCCGCCCGGAGTGGAGACACACAACGACGTAAAAGTATGGCTGCAGAAGACCTACACCCTGGTGGGTGTGATCGAGACCTACACCGACCGCTGGGACAGCGGCAATTCTGCCCTGCCCAATGTGTTTGTTACGGAAGAAATGGGCAAGCGCCTGTTTGCCGCCATGGATGCCGTATACGAGCTTTATCCTTACCTGTCTCCGCTGGATTTTGAAGACCGGCTGGTGTTTTTCACCGGAACGGGCAGCGAAGAAGATACCTTCCGCACCCTGCTGCCGTTCTATAACCAGTGTATTGAAGACCGGGAAGATGCCTACAATGTCCGCTTTGGTGCGGATGAATACGGCCAAACCATTGCGTATATCACCGCGGTGAACGATAAGACCGGCGAAACCGCAGAACTGCAGGCGTACGAAAACTGGGGCGCCCTGGGCGGCTACCGGCTGGAAATGTGGGATGCGGATGCCCAGCGGTGGAACTACATCAACATCACCAACAGCGGCGCGATCTCCGGTCTGTTTGAGATCCCCGGTTACCACCCGCCGGTGTATGGACTGGTAACGGAAAATGTGCTGGAAGAAAACGGCAATTCGCCCCTGCGCATTAACCGCTACGCCTATCCCATCAGCGACAGCGGCAACTTTATGCTGATTATCGTGGTGGCTGTGCTGTTTGTTACCACCATGGCGGCGGTGCTGCAAATCTTCATTACCCAGATCCGCCGTCGTATGCAGCGCATTGCCATGCTGAAAGCCATTGGCACCACCAACCGGCAAACGGCCGTTATGCTGTTCTTTGAATTCTTGTTCTTCCTGTTTTCTACCTTGCCCGTAGGCGTGGGGCTGGGCCTTTTGGGTGCCTATTACGCCGTGGGCGCGCTGAACGCCTCCCGCCCGGCCACAGAAGCCCTGCTGTTTTCCGTGCAGCCGAACGTGGTGCTTATCGGCATTGCCGCGGGCACGCTGGCTTTGTTTTTGGGTATGGCGGTGCCCAGTTTGCTGGCGCTGCGCATCCCCCTCACCGGCCGCATGACGGTGACCGCCAAGGTGCCGGCCCGCCGCCGGGTAAGTAAAAAACTGAAGAAGCAGACCTTCTTCTCTCTGGTGCGCCGCAATATGCAGGCCAACCGCAGCCGCACCATGGGCAACGTGGCTCTTTCTGTGTTTATCTGCACCATTGCTGTGCTGTGTACTTATATAGGCTATGCTTCTTTTGAAGAATACCGCACCGATGTGCAGTGGAAAGACCGGCCGGATTATATTCTTACCACCCCCGCGGCCATGAACCGCCGGGGTACCGAGGCCATTCTGACCGACCTGGTGGGTGTGGGGGAGATCGAGCGGATCGATATCCTCAACGCCGGCGAAAATATTACCGTGACCTTTGCCGGTATGGAAGAAAGCCCCTTCGTGCAGGCACTTTCTGCGGCGGCACAGGCGAGCGGACAGTATGGAGATCACTTCAATTACAGCATGATGGAACAGGCGGAGACCGGCGTGGTGAGCGACCTGTACACCACCCGTACCGACAGTGAACTGTATGCCCGGTTGAAAGAAATGATTTCCGAAGGTGCTGTGGATGACAGCGCCTTTGCCAAGGGTGAGGAAGTGATCCTCTTCCTGCCCATGTACCATTTGAGCGGAAAAGAAGCCCCGGCGGATGTGACTCTGCCGGCCAATGTGCTGCGGCAGGATGCCATGCGCCTGCTGCTGAAAGAGGGCGGCCTGGCGGATGTTTCTGCCCGCAGCTGGGCACCCTACGCCTTTGCGGCAGAGCCCGGCATCCGTGTGGGCGATTCCATTGCCCTGGAGGGCGATTCGGTGTCCGTTTCTGAAACCGCCGGTACAACCTCAAAAGCCTCCGGTAAAGTGGTGCGTGTGGGCGCCATCATTTACTACTTCCCGGGGACGGGCCTGTATCCTCTCTCCGAACACCTGCGTGCCTACACCGTGATCGGTTCCGATGCGGTGATGTCTGCGGTGTACCCCAAGGCGCCTCAATCTTACATGAAGAACGTGCTGCAGTCTTTCTTCGTGATGAACGAAGTGTACTTTGAAGATACCTTTGGCCGCACGTATTTCCAGTTGTACGCCAATGAAAACGCCACCCGGGAGAACACCGATTTCTACCTGGAATCTTTTGCAAAAGAACATGCCATGCAGCTGACGATCTTCCGGGAATCCAACCAGAAGATTTACAACGCAGCCCAGAACGGCATGCTGCTGGCCGTATTTTTGGGCTTTGCCGCGGTGTTGCTCTCCATGCTGATTCTGGATAACGCGGTAGCTTCCGCTTTGGAACAGGAGCGCAGCCGTATGGGCATTCTGCAGTCCATGGGTATTTCCGGGCGGCAGTTCGTGCTGCAGCAACTGTATGCCGGCTTCCTGTATGCGGTCATCGGCCTTGCGGCGGCCCACCTGGTGTGGCTGGCGGCGGTATCGGTGTTCACGCTGATCACCGGCGGCGCAGCCTGCAGCAGCTTCGGCGGGTTTATGGCCTGTCTGTCCGGGCAGGCTCTGTGGCAGTACCCCTGGCAGATCCACGGCATTGTGTGCGCCCTGTGCGGCGTGCTGTGCGTGTGGCTGCAAACAGCCCCCATGTTCCCGCTGCTGCGTTATAAGCCCATCGAAAACATCAAATTCAGAAAGTGAGGTGCCGGCCATGACCATTATGGAAGCCAAAGGCATTTGCAAAACATATAACCCCCACACCGCGCTGGAAGTGCAGGCGCTGAAACCCCTGGACCTGGCCATTAAGCAGGGAAAATTCTACGCCATCATCGGCCGCAGCGGTTCGGGTAAATCCACTCTTCTGCAGATTTTGGGCGGACTGGATGCCCCTACCGGCGGCAAACTGTACCTGGAGGGCAAAAGCGTTTTCGACCTGAAGGATACCGCCCTGTGCGAACTGCGCCGGCGGCGCATCGGCTTTGTGTTCCAGGCGTATAACCTGCTCTCCGAACACACCGTGCTGGAAAATATTCTCATCCCCCTGCACATTGACGGCCGGGACGCCGACCCTGCCTACCTGCGGGAAGTGCTGGAAGCGCTGGAAATCGCCGATAAGGCAAAGCGGTACCCGGATGAACTTTCCGGCGGTGAGCAGCAGCGTGTGGCCATTGCCCGGGCGCTGGTGACCAAACCCGCCCTGCTGCTGGCGGATGAACCCACCGGTAACCTGGACCCCCGCACCGGCGATGCGGTGCTGCGCCACCTGAAGGACGCCGCCCGCCGTTTTGGCCAGACCATCGTGCTGGTCACCCACGATATGGAGATCGCCTCCATGGCGGATGTGATCGTGACCCTCTCCGGGGGCGAGATCGAATCCGTTCGTGAGCAGGCAGAATAAATTTGTAAGGAGCGAGTTGTTATGGCAGAAAATTTCCGTCGGGGAGACTCCGACCGGATCACACGGGAATATTTTGATTCCCTGCTGCTGGAAATGCGCCTGGTGGGCGCAGATCTTCCCGATACCACGCTGGAACTGTACGGGCACAGCTTTTCCACCCCGGTGATGATGGCTGCACTGTCTCACCTGGAAAAATGCCACCCCGGCGGCATGGAAGAAATGGCAAAGGGTGCCGCCGCAGCCAATGCGGTGATGTGGGCCGGCATGGGCGATGAGGAGGAGCTGGATCGCATTCTTGCCACCGGCGCCAAAACCATCAAGATCATCAAGCCCTATGCCGATGAAGACCACGTGATGCGCAAGATCCGCCACGCGGAAGAACACGGCGCCATTGCCGTGGGCATCGACATCGACCACGCGTTCTCCCGCAATGGGCAGTACGATGTGGTGCGCGGGGAAGAAATGCGGCCCCGCAGCTTTGAGGACATCAAGCGCTATGTGAACAGCACGAAGTTGCCGTTTGTGATCAAAGGTGTGCTGAGCGTGCAGGATGCACTGCTGTGCGCCGAAGCCGGTGTGCAGGGCATTGTTGTTTCGCACCACCACGGCATTATGGATTACGCCGTGCCGCCTCTGCAGGTGCTGCCGCAGATCGTGGAAGCGGTGGGGGACAAGATGCCCATCTTCCTGGATTGCGATGTGGAAAGCGGCATGGACGTGTACAAATCCATGGCGCTGGGTGCCGATGCGGTTTCT
>JAFYOA010000267.1 GCA_017547865.1 Clostridia bacterium | reverse complement strand
TGTGTGAAGTGGACGCCGAAACCGTTTTGAAAATGCGCGATATGTGGACGGTGCGTGTATCGATGCCGTTTGTGTCTTCCTCTGTTGAGGCGGAGATTGTGGCCGTGAATCAGAGTGCACATGGAGAACCGGCTGCTGTGGTTCTTCGCTGCGATACCGTCGACGGTGAGTGGATCAGTGCCAGAAACGAAACCATTGAACTTGAAATGGCGGTGTGCGAAGGAATCATGGTGCGTCAGGATGCCATTCGCTTTGAAGATGTTGTGCAGGTGATTGAGCACGAGGACGGCACAGTAGAAGAAGTGCTGCATGAAAACGTAAAGGGCGTGTATGTGTTGATTGGCAGTCGCCTGGAGTTTGTGCAGATCTTCTCAGAAGTCTCTGCCAATGGGTACGTTGTGTGTAAGGTCACGCCCGGTGAAAACGATGTGCTGCTGACGAATCATACACTTCGATTGTATGATAAAGTTGTTGTTAAGGGCAACGATTTGTACGATGGCAAGACGCTTTAACGAAAACCGGAACGGCGTATTTTGACTTTTACAGCCGTTTGTTTTCTGCTTTTAACTCTTTTGTGAGGATTTTTTGTTCGAGAAGCAAATATTATGTTGACATTGGGCGCAAAACAGCGGATAATGTAAATAGGAATATCCTGTTGATAGGAATGCTGTCTGATTTTGGAGTATTTTTTAATTTTATGGTTATGTGAGTCAGTCTGCTTCTTTGGGTCAATGAATATACAAATTTAATTATTGAGATTGAGAGGAAATGAAAAATGGGCATCGTTGATAAATTTAAAAAAATGTGGAATCCCCCGGAAGACGAGTACGAATATTATGAAGACGAATACGTGGAAGGTGAAGACGGGGAAGAAGAAGTAAGCGCCGCCGAATCGGTTGAGGAAGCATACGAAGAAGAACCCCGTACTCGCAGCCGTTCTTATGGACGTACATCCACCCGTCCTCAGCAGACACAGCGCACCGGCAAGGTTGTCAATATTGCCCCTTCTCAGCTGAAGTTTGCTCTCTTTAAGCCCTCTACCTTTGGCGAAGAGACTCGTTCCATTGCGGATGATCTGATGCAGAAGAACATGGTTGTGATCAACCTGGAGAGCACTGAAAAGGATGTTGCCCGCCGGATCGTTGACTTTCTCAGCGGTGTGGCCTATGCCAATAACGGTAAGATCAAGCGCATTGCTACCAGCACTTTTGTAATCATCCCCTTCAATGTTGATTTCACCGGGGACGGTCTGCTGGACGAATTGGAAAACAACGGCATTTATTTTTAATCTTCGTTAACCAAACATTGTATTATAAATTTTTCGGAGGATATTATCATGCTGAACGTCAAAGATATTGAAGAAGCAACTTTCCGCAAGGCTCATAAAGGCTATAAAACTGAAGATGTGGACGATTTTCTGGATGAGGTCAAAGAGTCCTATGAAAAACTGATGGAAGAAAATGCGATCCTTAAGTCCAAGCTTTCCGAAGCACTGGAAAAGAATCGCGTGATGGCTTCCGATATCACCGCCATGCGCACCAGAATGGATGACTATAAGACCGATGGCGATGAAATCAAGAATGCTCTGATCAGTGCCCATAAGGCTGCCGATGCCACCATTCGTGATGCCAAGGCCAAGGCCAACGAGATCGTTGCCGCTGCTCAGAAGACTGCCGACGAAGAACTGGGCGGCCTGGGCGCCAAGGTGGAGGCCAAGGAAAGAGAACTGGAAACCATGAAGCAGATGGTGTCCGATTTCCGTGCCAAGATCTTCGATATGTACAAGGATCACCTGGCTATGATCGATAATATTCCGGTGTACACTGCCAAGCAGCCGGAGCCTGTACAGGTCGTTGAAGAACCTGTGATTGAAGAAGTCGTAGAGGAAGTTGTTGTGGCTGCCGAACCTGTTATTGAGGTTCCTGCTGAAGAGGATGTTGCTCCTGTTTCCGCTCCCGAAGTTGAGCCCACCTACAATTTCTCTAATTTCATGTCCGATACCATCGAGTTCCGCCCCAGAAAGCGTGCGGATCTGAAGTTCGGCGATACCTATGATATTTCCAAGGACAAATAATATAAAATAAGAATCAGGCGCATCCCTCTGTGGGCTTGCGCCTGAATTTGTGAAAGGGAGATTTTTTTGCGTATACTTTCCTGTATTATGATAGCTGTGCTGGTTTGGATCGATCAGCTGACCAAACAGTGTGCGGTGGATATGCTGCGCGGAGAGCGCGCATTTACTGTTATTCCCGGTCTTCTCGAATTTACGTACGTGGAAAATTACGGTGCTGCATTTGGCATGCTGCAGAACAAAACGTTGTTTTTCCTGCTGCTTACCGGCATGGCTATGGCGGCCTTTCTTGGCTTTTTGCTGTTTTACAAAAAGCATAACTGGCTTACTTATGCCATCAGCACGCTGATTATTGCCGGCGGTATTGGCAACATGGTCGATCGTGCCGTGCAATCTTATGTTGTGGATTTCATTCACATTTCGTTCTTCCCGCCGGTGTTTAATTTTGCCGATTGCTGCGCTGTAATCGGCACCTGTCTGGTGTTTGTTTATGTTTTCCTTTATATGGATAAAGAAAAGAAAACGGAGCTGCCGGCAGAAGCATCTGCGGAGGAAGTGAATGAATAAAGTTCAGATCGTTGTTGAGCAGGCGGGAGAACGGCTGGATAAGCTGCTGAGTACACAACTGGATGATACAACCCGTTCTGCTGCCCAAAAATTGATTGAGGCGGGTAACGTAACCTGCGGCGCAAAAGTGTTGGGGAAAAACG
>JAFYOA010000266.1 GCA_017547865.1 Clostridia bacterium | reverse complement strand
TCTTCATTATGCGTGAAGATACTCTCCTTGTCAAGTGGGCAGAGATTGGGAAAATTTGTGTTTACACCGGCGAAGAAGCCGTTTATAATGGTTCTTGAAACAGCAGACGATTCATTCAATGTCGGTGACAGGCGAAGGAGAAAAGGATGAACGAGCAAAAGATAGAAGATGTGAACCTTTTTATGATGTGCAGCCGGGTGAACAAAGCAGCGTTTGCCCCTGTTCCTGCCGGGTATCATATCCGCTCTCTTCGAAAAGACGAACTGGAGATATGGAAAGCCTTCCCGTTCGATACCATGGAAGGGGATATCCGGGGCGAAATCGAATACATGACATCGTATTTTCAGAAGGTGTACGCCCCGCAGGAAGACGAGTTTTTCCGCCGCTGCCTTGTGCTGTGCGATGAAACCGATGCACCGGTGGGTACCTGTTTTGCCTGGAAAGCCTACGGCGAAGTCTGGACCATCCATTGGTTTAAAATTTATGCCCACAGTGAGGGCCGCGGGTTGGGCCGGTCTCTCCTTACAGCGGTGATGCAGACCATTCCCGAAGATGGATTCCCGGTGTATCTGCACACCCAGCCCGGTTCGTTCCGGGCCATTGGCCTGTACACCGATTTCGGTTTCTCTCTGCTGAACGATGCGGCGATCGGTTACCGGGAAAACGGTCTTCCGGCAGCGCTTTTGTATCTTCGGCAGCACATGGGCAGTTATTTTGAAAAACTGCGCTTTGAACATTCCGACGGTATGTTTTGCGAAATTGCAAAGCGCACCGAGTACAGCCAATTCTGAAAAAATATTTGTCCGGATTCAAAACAAAAAGAACCGAAAATGCATTTTGGTTTGTTTTTTGTTTTTGTATACTGAATATGAACACCCACTGAACGAAAAACAGGAGTTGATTTGAAATGAGTAAACCCATTACAGTTGCGGTGGCCGGCTGCGGTGGCCGCGGCCGCGGTACCTACTCTCCGCTGGCCGAACGTTTTCCCGATAAAATGAAGCTGGTCGCTGCGGCAGATATTATCCCCGAGCGGCTGGAAGATATGAAGAATCGCTATCATCTGGCAGAAGAAAATTGCTTTGCCAGCGCCGAAGAAATGCTGGAACAGCCCAAACTGGCCGATGTGATGTTCATCTGCACAATGGATAAACAGCACGTACAGCAGGCTATTCCCGCTTTGAAGAAAGGCTACCACCTGGTGCTGGAAAAGCCCATTTCTCCGGACCTGGAAGAGTGCCGCGAGATCATCAAGGTGGCCAGGGAATGCGACCGCAAGGTGATCGTATGTCACGTGCTGCGCTACACGCCTTTCTATAATAAACTGAAAGAGCTGCTGGACAGCGGCGTGATCGGTGAAATCGTGAACGTGAACGCCATTGAAAACGTTGGCTACTGGCACCAGGCCCACAGTTTTGTGCGCGGCAACTGGCGCAACGACGAAGAGACCAGCCCCATGATCCTGCAGAAGTCCTGCCACGATATGGATATCCTCCTGTGGCTGACGGGCAAAACGCTGAAATCCATTTCCTCTTACGGCAATACCTATCTGTTCCGTGCCGACAAAGCCCCCGCCGGCGCCGCAATGCGCTGCCTGGATGGCTGTAAGGCAAAGGAAAATTGCCCCTTCGATGCAGAAAAAATCTACATCACCAACAAGAAGACCGGCGTAGCACACGGCCATACCGGTTGGCCCTGTGAAGTGCTCACTATGCATCCGACCGAAGAGTCCATCCGCGATGCACTGAAGAACGGTCCCTACGGCCGCTGTGTGTACCACTGCGATAACAACGTGGTGGACCACCAGGTGGTGAACATGCTGATGACCGACGGCTCCACCATCAACTTCACCATGAGCGCCTTTACCTCCGGCGGTGGACGTTACACCCGCGTGATGGGCACCATGGGCGATATCATTGCCGATATGGAATCCAACACTATTCAGGTGACCCGCTATGGCTACGAGACCGAGATGATTGATATCTCTAAACTGGCCAGTGATTTTGACGGTCACGCCGGCGGTGATTCCCGCATGGTGGAAGAATTCCTGGATAATCTCATCAACGGTGGTGAACCCACCATCCGCACCACCTCTCTGGAACGTTCCATCGAAAGCCACTTTGCCTGCATGGCGGCAGAACTTTCCCGCAAAAACGGTGGCCGTGTCATCGAACTGGATGAGATCCGCGGTTGAACCGCTGGTCTGCAGGCGATGTTCATGTAAAAGTTTCGCCGGCCTTTTCAAAGGCCGCAGGGGTCCTGGGGACAGAGTCCTCAGGTCGCTCTCCGCAGACGGCAGAATCGTTCGCCCGGCTCTCAGCTTTTGGTGCTGTTTTGGCTCAAAAGCTTGCAATTCCTGCATTCCCGGTGTATAATGTCTCCCAATATCCCCAAAAAACGGGAATCAAGCAGAGAAGGAGGAAACTGTATGCTGTTTGAAACAAAAACGATCACACTGAAAGACGGGAGAAACGCAGTTCTGCGCGCGCCAAAAGAAACCGAGGGTGCAGAAATGATTATTTTCCTGAAGCAATTGTCGGGGGAAACAGAATTTATTCTGCGCACACCGGAAGAATGTCTGGAAACACCGGAACAGGAAGCAGAGTTCCTCTCCCGGCTGAACAATTCCATGTCTTCCATGATGATCGTCTG
>JAFYOA010000265.1 GCA_017547865.1 Clostridia bacterium | reverse complement strand
GGCATCGGGATGAGCCTTCATGTAGTCGTAGTAAGAAACTTCGGCGTTCAGCGTAGCATCGATACGGCCGGTGAAGAGCAGTTCAAAGGTCTGGTTCAGGTCATCCACGCCGGTCACTTCAGCACCGTAGCTTTCGGCAATGGCAGCGTAGGTACTGGAAATAGTGTTGGCGGTTTTCTTGCCTTCCAGGTCTTCGAAAGAGGTGATCTCGTTGTTGTCGGTGCTGACGATGATGGCGGTGCGGTCAAACGCATAGGGGGTGGAGAAGTCGTACTTTTCCTTGCGTTCCTCGGTTACACCTACACCATTGATCATGATGTCGTAGCGACCGCCGTCCAGACCGGCCAGCAGGCCGTCCCAGGGACCTTCTTCAAACTTGGCCTTTACGCCGAGTTTTTCTGCAATGAGCAGACCGATCTCGGTGTCGAAGCCGACCAGCTTATCATCTTCGTCATGGTAAGTCCAGGGAGCCCAAGTACCTTCCATGGCAATGATGATCTCGCCGCGCTGCTGAATAGCGGCCAGCAGATCAGTGGGTTCTTCGGTTTTGCTGTTGGTGGAGCTGTCAGAGCAGCCGATCAAGCTCAGCGTGCAGACGAACATGAGGATGGCCAACAGGAGGCAGAGTGTTTTTTTCATGATGAAAACTCCTTACTTTACAAAATATTATTTGCAGCGGCCGCAGAACGAAAATACGGCACATTGCAGAAATACCAATCAATCTTCGCCTTTGGAGGAGATGACACGCAGGAATGCGCGGGTGCGTTCTTCCTTTGGGTTTTCAAAAAACTCCCAGGATTTTCCGGATTCCAACACAACACCGTTGTCCATGAAAATCACTTTGGAAGAAACATTGCGGGCGAAACTTAGCTCGTGGGTAACCACCAGCATGGTACGGCCTTCGTCGGCCAGCTGGCGCATAACAGACAAAACTTCGCCGATCAATTCCGGGTCAAGAGCAGAGGTGGGTTCATCGAAGTAAATGATCTCCGGATCGGTGACCAGAGCCCGGGCGATGGCAACACGCTGCTGCTGACCGCCGGAAAGCTGGCTGGGATAATGATCATACCGGTCGGAAAGACCGACTTTATCCAATGCTTTCTTGCCGATTTCCATAGCCTCGGCTTTTGGCATTTTGCGGGCGATGATCAAGCCTTCCGTTACATTTTGTAGTGCGGTTTTATTGGCGAACAGGTTATAATTTTGAAACACAAAAGCAGTTTTTCTTCGTAGTCTGGCAATGTCTTTTTTGGAGACGGCACCAAGCTGGATCAGTTCACCATCGAAGATCATTAAACCGTCATCGGCGTTTTCCAAAAAATTCAGGCATCGTAGCATGGTGGTTTTACCGGAACCGCTGGGGCCGAGAATGGCAACTACATCACCTTTTTCTACGGTGAGATCCACGCCTTTCAAAACTTCGGTACCGCCGAAGGATTTTTTCATATTTCTGATTTCAAGCATGGACATAAACTCACCCCTTATTCTTTCCGTAGCTGCTCAACCGTTTTTCGCATATACGCTGCAGCTTGGTGAGGACAGTAGAGAAAATCAGGTAGATCATACCGACTTCCAGATACAACAGCATAGGTTCGTAATAGAATGCCATCAGCTTTTTGGTTGCGGTCATCATTTCGGTAACCGTGATGATGGAGGCCAAAGATGTATCCTTCAGCAGGCTGATGACGGAGTTGGAAAGAGCAGGGAATGCCGTGCGCAGTGCCTGGGGCATAACGATGCGGCGCATGATCTGCAGATAGGACATGCCAACACAGTAGCCGGCTTCAATCTGCCCGTGGGGAACCGATTCCAGAGAGCCGCGGATTGTTTCGGAACAATAGGCGCCGGTGCTGATAGAAAACACAATTACCGCAGAGGTGAAAGGATCCAAAATAATGCCAATATGCGGAAAGCCGAAGAAAACCACGAACAACTGTACCAGCAGCGGTGTGCCGCGGATGACCCATACGTAAAAACGGGCCAGCTGCTTGGCTACGGGCACATTGGCAAACTGCACCATGGCAACCGCAACGGCAATGACCATGCCGATGGCAAAAGAAACAATGGTCAGGGGAATGGTGATGGTCAGGCCGGGAAGAAGAATCTTCCAAAAGGCTTCAATAAATATTTCCACAGATCTGCTTAACATGGGAAAATGTCACTTTCTTCCATTTGTTATTGACTGTGGATAGTATACCATGTTAACTGTAAGATAGCAAATGCTTATAATAAATATCTTTGTATGCTTGACAGGCATGGTAGCGAGCGTTATACTGGCAGTGGGGTGATTGTATGGAAATTCGTACATTGCAGTATTTTTTGGCAGTGGCAAGAGAAGAAAGTATTTC
>JAFYOA010000264.1 GCA_017547865.1 Clostridia bacterium | reverse complement strand
AGGTTCAGGTTTTTTACTGCCTTGTATTCCAGCCAGTAATCCACGCCGCCGGCGCTGCGAAAAGTGGCTGCCAAATTTTTCACCCCATTTTTGTGCAAAATACAGAAAATAAAAACCATTGCCCCAAAGGCCGGAAAAAGGTACCCCAAAAGCGGGAAAATATCTTCGGAGAAAAAGGGAGGCGGGAACCAAATAACCGTTGAAATACCGTAATAAAAACTATTACTGATTAGTCCTGCCACACATATTCTACCACATTTTTGCCCCTGCGTACACGGCTTTGGCAAAGATAAAAGAAGAAAAGTATATAAAAAACGACGGTTTTTTTGGTGATTTTGTAAAGGGGAATTCTGTTGACGGGGCACTATATGTTGTGCCATAATAAGTAACGAACCCATATAGGGCCACAAAATGTGTTTTTGCAGAGGCGGCTTTGAAATTTTATGCGCCCCTGCGTTATTCTGGCAAAAAACAAAAAGGTTTTTGTTAAAAATAAAAGGAAGAGGCCGGCCGGGGCAAAAAGGCCGGGCAAAGAAAGGACCCAACCATGATCCAGAGTAGTGTAAAACGCGACGGCCGCGTTGTGCTGTATGACGAAAGCAAAATTGCAAAGGCGATTCTGAAAGCCCTGGAGGCTGTGGGCGAAGGCGATGCCGCCGAAGCTGCCCGTGTGGCCAACAAAGCAGCCGAACTGCTGGAGCTGCGCTGCAAGGATTCTTCCCCCAGCATTGAGCAGATCCAGGACGTGGTGGAAAAATGCCTGATGGACACCGGCCACGACGCCGCTGCCAAAAAATACATCCTGTACCGTGCCAACCGTACCCGCATCCGTGAGGCCCGCACCAGCCTGATGCAGTCCATTGATGAAATTGTCAATGTGGATGCCCGGGAAAGCAACCTGAAGCGGGACAATGCCAACATTGACGGCAACGGCAGTATGGGCGCCATGCTGCAGATGGGCGCCAGCGCCGCCAAGGCTTACAACAGCATGTATCTGCTTACCCCGGAGCAGGCAGAAGCCTACGGCCAGGGTGATATCCATATCCATGACTTTGATTTTTACGCCCTTACCGAGACCTGCTGCCAGATCGACCTGGTAAAGCTGTTCCGGGGCGGTTTTTCCACCGGCCACGGTTTCCTGCGGGAGCCCCAGAGCATTGCCAGCTACGCTGCTTTGGCTGCCATTGCCATCCAGGCCAACCAGAACGACCAGCACGGCGGCCAGGGTATTCCCAACTTTGACTACGCCCTGGCAGAGGGCGTTGCCAAAAGCTTTGCCCGCACTTATACCCGCAAACTGCGGGAGGCCCTGGAAGATTATTTTGACAGCGAGGACGAAAACGAACTGGCTGCCGCAGCGGTTGCCGAAGCCGGCACCCCCCGCCTGGGCAATGTGAAAGAAGAATTTGACGGCATTGTGGCTGCCCACCTGGTAAAGGACGGCCGCCTGGACGAAAAGATGGCCAAACATCTGGTGACCCGCAGCCGTGCCCGTGCCGAAAAGCAGGTGGACCGGGATACCTACCAGGCCATGGAAGGCTTTATCCACAACTTGAACACCATGCACAGCCGTGCCGGTGCACAGACCCCCTTCAGCAGCATCAACTACGGTACCGACACCAGCCCCGAAGGCCGCATGATCATGTGGAACACCATGAAGGCTTTGGATGCCGGCCTGGGCCATGGCGAAACCGCCATCTTCCCCATCCACATCTTTAAGGTAAAAGAAGGGGTAAACTACAACCCGGAAGACCCCAACTATGACCTGTTTAAGT
>JAFYOA010000263.1 GCA_017547865.1 Clostridia bacterium | reverse complement strand
GGCAAGCCCATTGTGCTGAACTTTTGGGCCAGCTGGTGTGGCCCCTGCAAGAGCGAAATGCCGGAGTTCAACGAAGTATGGGAAGAGCTGGGCGGCGAAGTGCAGTTTTTGATGGTGAATGTGACCGACGGCAACCGGGAGACCGTGGACAGTGCCAAAGCCTATGTGGAAGAAAAGGGCTTTACTTTCCCGGTGTTTTACGACATAACCCTGCAGGCGGCCATGACCAACCAGGCTTACTCTCTGCCCACCACGATTTTTATTGACGCCAACGGTGTGGGTGTGGCCAAAGCCACGGGCGCCATTAACAAAGCCACGCTGCTGCAGGGCATCGGCATGATTTACAAGCCGTAAAAAAGGAGGACCGATGATGGACAACAGAACTTGGTTTAAGCAGGCGAAATTCGGGTTGATGATCCACTGGGGGCTGTATGCCGTTCCCGCCGGGGAATGGAAAGGACAGCGCAACGACGACCTGGGCGAATGGATCCAGGCATTTTATCGGATTCCCAAAGCCGAATACGAAAAGCTGGCTGAAGCCTTCAACCCCATTTTGTTTGACGCGGAAGAGTGGGTGCGGCTGGCCAAAGACGCCGGCATGCAGTACATTGTCATCACTTCCAAGCACCACGACGGTTTTGCTCTGTTTAAATCCGAAGCCGACCCGTACAATGTGGTGGACGCCACACCGTTTAAGCGGGATATTATTGCCGAGTTTGCCGCAGCCTGCAAAAAGCACGGGCTGAAGCTGGGTTTGTATTATTCGCAGGATCTGGACTGGCACGAACCGGACGGCGGCGGGTATACCTTCCCGGCTGTTCACGGCAACGGACACCATGTGAGCTGGACCAACAACTGGGATTACCCGGATGCTTCTGCCAAGGATTATTCCCGCTGCTTTGAAAAGAAGATCAAACCCCAGGTGAAGGAGATCCTCACCAAATACGGCGACCTGTGCCTGATCTGGTTTGACACGCCCTGTACCATCAACAAAGAGCAAAGCGAAGAGCTGGTGGACATGGTAAAGAAGTACCAGCCGGATTGCCTGGTGAACTCCCGGGTGGGCAACGGCGTGGAAGACTACCGCTCGCTGGAAGACAACGAGATCACAGAAGATTATTTTATTGACGAGCTGGTGGAATCGGCCTGTACCCTGAACGATACCTGGGGCTACAAGAGCTACGACGACAACTGGAAGCCTGCGGAAAAGGTACTGGAACTGAAGCGCCACCTGAACAGCCGCGGCGTGAACTACCTGCTGAACGTGGGGCCCGACCATTTAGGGCGCATTCCCGGCCCGGCGTTGGAGATTCTGCGCAAAGTGGGCGAAGCGGAAAAAGAATAAAAACAAGCGGCGTGCCGGTTTTTTGGGCACGCTGTTTTCTTTGGCGGCGTATATTTTTTCTGCTATGGAAAAGAAAAGCGAAATTTGAAATAAAATACCGCTTTTTCGCATAAAACCCTTGACATTTATGCGTTTTGCTGTATTATTATTAGGAAACGCCCGTATAAGCGGGCAACACCATGATAGAGGCGCGGCCGCCATGAGTCACCTTCGTTTTTCGCCGGACAGCGGGGAGGTAAAAGGGACTGCCGCCGAAGCATTGCCGATTTGTTCGGAGAGGCACTGCTGGGCCGTCGGAGAATATCCGCCGGACTGTCACGAAAGTGGAGAGCTGTCATGTCTGCAACGAAGCTTTTTCGTACAGCCATGATTCGCGTCATGGCTGTATTTTATTTTGGAAGGAAGAAAAAACATGAAGACAAAAAACATTGTCGCCGCCATCGTGGTGGTTGCCGTACTGGTGATGGCCTGCGCCGTCTCTTTCAGCGGCATGGAAACCGTAGCCACCTACTGGGCACTGGTTCCCCCTGTGGTTGCCATCGGCCTGGCCCTGATCACCAAGGAAGTCTACTCTTCCCTGTTCCTGGGCATTGTGGTAGGTGCCATCTTCGCCAGCAACGGTTCCTTTACCGCTGCGGTTGACCACGTGGTGAACGACGGCATCATCGCCGCCATTTCCGGCACCGCCGGCATTTTCCTGTTCCTGGTTATTCTGGGCGTGATCGTTGCGCTGATCAACCGTTCCGGCGGTTCCGCTGCGTTCGGCCGCTGGGCCAAGACCCACATCAAGACCCGCATTGGTGCCCAGCTGGCCACCTTTGTGCTGGGTATCCTCATCTTTATCGATGACTACTTCAACTGCCTGACCGTAGGTTCCGTTATGCTGCCTGTGACCGACAGCCACAAGATTTCCCGCGCCAAGCTGAGCTACCTCATCGATGCCACCGCTGCTCCCATCTGCATGATCGCTCCCATCAGCTCCTGGGCTGCCGCCGTTTCCTCTTACACCGAGGGCACCGGCCTCTCCGGCATCGAGCTGTTCATCCGCGCCATTCCTTACAACTTCTACTCCCTGCTCACCCTGGTGTTTATTGTTGCCATTGTGCTGATGAAGGCCGATTACGGCCCCATGGCACAGCACGAAAAGAACGCCATTGAAAAGGGTGATCTCTTCTCCACCGATGAACGTGTGGATGCCATTGAAGCCACTGCCAACCCCCACGGCCGCGTGCTCGACCTGGTGCTGCCCATTGTGGTGCTGGTCGTTGTTTCCATGATCGGTCTGCTGTACATCGGCGGCTTCTTCGGCGTTGACATGTGGGGCGGCACCGAATGTGCCGGCGACCTGGTCGCTTCCTTCGGCAACACCGATGCCACCGTGGGTCTGCCCTGGGGCGGTCTCATCTCTCTGGTGATCATCATTGGCTACATGGTTTGCCGCAAGCTCATCACCTTTAAAGAAGCCATGGAATGCGTTCCCCAGGGCTTCATCGCCATGGTTCCCGCCATCACCATTCTCACCATGGCCACTTCTCTGAAGAACATGTCCAACGATCTGCTGGGCGCTGCCAGCTATGTGGAAATGCTGATGACCAGCGAAGCCGCACAGGGTCTGGCTGCTTTCCTGCCCGCCGTTATCTTTGTGGTTGCCGCTCTGCTGGCTTTTGCCACCGGCACCAGCTGGGGTACCTTCGGCATCCTCATCCCCATCGTTTCCGAAATGTTCGATCCCACCAATCCCATGCTGTACATCGGCATGTCTGCCTGCCTGGCCGGTGCTGTTTGCGGTGACCACTGCTCCCCCATCAGCGATACCACCATCATGTCCTCCGCAGGCGCCCGCTGCGTACACGTGCTCCACGTTTCCACCCAGCTGCCCTATGCCGTTACCGTAGCCGCCATCAGCTTTGTCTGCTTCATCGTGGCCGGCCTTACCCAGAACGTATACATCTCCCTGGGTCTCGGTGTGGTGCTGGTCATCGGCTTCCTGGCTTTTGTTCGCACTCGCCAGAAGAAGACGGCCTGATCTTCTCACAAATAAAGCAAGCCGGAAGTTCACGCTTCCGGCTTTTCTTTTTTTCGGTTTCGTGGTATATTGAAACAGGAGATGATGAAATGAACGACCCGCAGATCATTTTAAAAGAGATCAAGCGCTTTTCCGAGGAAATACTGGGCAGCAACCTGGTGGGGCTGTATGTACACGGCTCCCTGGCCTTTGGCTGCTTTACCTGGCAGAACAGCGATATCGACTACCTTGCTGTGGTGGAGCGCCCCCTGACGCAGGAAGAAAAAACGGCGTATATTGCCGCTGTGCTGGAGCTGAATAAAAAAGCCCCGCCCAAGGGGATTGAAATGAGCGTGGTGCTGGCCGAACACTGCCGAAATTTTGTGCACCCCACCCCCTACGAGTTGCATTTTTCCAACGCACACCTGCAGCGGGCAGAAGAAAACACTACCGCTTATTGCGAAGCCATGCACGGGCTTGACCCCGACCTTGCGGCCCATTTTACCGTAACGCGGGCAGTAGGCAAGGCATTTTTTGGCCCAGAACCGGCAGAAATGTTTGCACCTGTGCCCCGGGAAACGTACCTGGACAGCATTCGGCTGGATATTGAAAACGCTGCCGAAGATATTTTTGAGAACCCGGTGTATATGATTTTGAACCTGTGCCGGGTGTGGGCGGTGCTGCGGGACGATGCGGTGCTTTCCAAAGAACAGGGCGGGCGCTGGGCGCTGCCTCTGCTGGAACCGCAGCTGCAGCCGATTGTACAGGCTGCGCTGAATGCCTACACTGGGAAAGCTGCTTTTCCCATGGAGACTTTGCAAAACGAACTGCCCGTTTTTGCCCGAAAGATGCTGGAACGGATCTTTCCGTAAAAGGTTTTTATTGCAATTTTCTTTCAATTGGATATAATTAAATCAACGAGAATGGAAACGGAGTGATCTCTATGTGTGAAAATAAATTCCCCTTTGCACTGCCATTTGTGCTGGACGGCGCCACAGGCACGGAGCTGACCAAGCGCGGCATGAAGGACAACGAATGCACCGAGCGTTTTATTCTGGAGAACCCGGCCGTCATCACCGGCCTGCAGAGCGAATACATCGCTGCGGGTTCCGATGCGGTGCTGGCACCCACCTTTGGCGCCAACGGCCCCACCCTGCAGCGCCATGGCTTTGGCGAAAACGCAGTGGAAGAGACCTGCAGAGCGTTGTTTAAAATCGCAAAGGACAACGCCGGCGAGACCAAACTGGGCGGCGATATGTCCCCCACCGGCCTGCTGCTGAAGCCCTACGGTGACGCGGAACCGGAGACCGTGTATAACATTTACAAAGAACAGGCAGCGGCTCTGTTGGCCTGCGGTGTGGATTTCTTCTTCATCGAGACCATGATCTCCGCGGCGGAGGCAAGACTTGCTGTGCGCGCCGTGCGTGATCTTTCCAAGGATATCCCGGTGTTCGTTTCCCTTACGGTGACCGAAAGCGGGCGCACCATCAGCGGTGATTCGCTGGATGCCGTGCTGGTGACCCTGCTGCCCTATCATATTCAGGCCTTTGGCTGCAACTGCAGCATTGGCCCCGATGTGATTGCCCATGCGCTGGCACCGGCCGCACCTTTGGCAAAGCTGTATGGCATTCCGCTCATCGCCAAACCCAATGCAGGCATGCCCGTCACCGATGCCACCGGCACCCACTACCCGCTGACCCCCGCCGAAATGGCCGCCACCGTGGATGGCCTCATCGGGCTGGGCGTTGGGGTATTCGGCGGCTGCTGCGGCACCACCCCCGCCCACGTGCAGGCCATTGCGCAGGCGGCAAAAGCCAGCACAAAAGAGCGGTTCAGTGATGTGGAGGCAGCGGAAGAAGCGCTGTATGTTTCTACCACCCGCTTGTATGCCCCTGTAGAAGACGATGCGGAATACATCACCGTGGACGGCGACAGCGAAGACGACCTGTACGACCTGCTGGAAGAGGTGGACCCGGACGAAGTGGTTTATCTGGAACTGCAGGAAGGCGCGGCAGAGGTGCTGCTGCGGATGGACGGGTACTTCCCCAACCCCATTGCGGCGAAAGGCGACGAGGCCGAGATCGAAAAGGTTGAAAAGCTGATGGCACGCAAAGTGCGGTAAATCAAAATGAGAAAGTTTGCCGATGTCGGGACGATGTACGGTTCCGTATCCCGCTGATTGCAAATTGTTAAGGGGAGTCCCTCACTTGCAGGGACTCC
>JAFYOA010000262.1 GCA_017547865.1 Clostridia bacterium | reverse complement strand
TGTGCGGTATCGGCACTGTGCACACAGGGCACCTGCTGCAGCAGGCAGAACAAATTGGGCAAAGAAGACACCAGCCCCACCGCCGCAGCCCCGGCGGCATACAGCAGCATGGGGCGCTGCTGCACCGGAGGTTCGGCATCGGCGCAGGCACGGCCCAGCTGGGTGAAAAAGCCCAACAAAAGCGCCAGCGCCACCAGATTCAGCAGGTTGACAAACGTGCCGTCTTCCGGGGTGAACATAGCAAAAATGTACAGAGCTTTGGTTCCCACCGCCAGCACAGGCAGCAGGCACAGCCAGCGGGCTTTTTCAAAAGGAGTCCACCCTGCAAAATGGCATACCGCCAAATATAGCATCGCCACCCCCGCTAAGGAAGAAGCTGCAAGGTGTACCGCATACACACTGCGGCTGAGAGCAGAAAAAGACAAGGTGGATTCCGGCGGAATCCCGGTCTTTATGTTCATCAGCGTGCCGAAAAGCAGGGTAATTCCGCACAGCAAAGCCGCCGCCCCGCAAAACACCCGGCGCTGGGCAGAAAAAACGATCTCTCTTCCCTCTGTGCGGATAAACGGCAGGAACACGGCCACGGCCGCCAGCCCCAGCACAACACCGGAAAGCCAGCCGCCATCGGTGGTGAATCCGGCCGCGGGATCATAAAACAGCTGCAGCTGCAGGGTGCGCGCGGTCACCGCCAGCGCCACCGCCAGCAGCATCCAAAAACGTGCGGTTTCTTTTCGCATGGTTTCCTCCTATTCCAAAAAGCAAGCCTGCCCGCAGGCATAACTTTACGGCAAAAAGCATAGCTTACAAACGGACGACCCGTTGTTTTATCATTATACCCCACCCCTGCCCCAGCCGCAAGAAGAGAATCAAAAGTTTTCATTCTGTCCACAAGAAAGGAAGTTTTTCATGCCTCTGCCCCCATACCGCCGGCAGCAGCTGCTGGCTGCCGGTGTTCTGCTGGCTGCATGCCTGCTGGTTCCCAAAAAAGAGCAGCCGCCCCTGCACAACCCCGGCCGCCCTTCGCCGTCGGTCTGCAGCACCCCCGCCCCGGCGGTGCAAGAGGATGTTTTCCGCATTCTCGACACTTCCACCGGAGAAATCCTCACCGTGACGGCACGGGATTTTCTGCCCGGTGCCGTGGCAACGGAAATGACCCTGTACATGCACGAAGAAGCGCTGAAAGCCCAGGCGGTGGCCAGCTACACACACTACGCCTGGCAGCGTGCTCAAAACAAAGAAAACGACTACGACTTTACCTGCAGCACCAAAGACTGGCAGATATACGTTACCCCACAGGACATGCAGAAACGCTGGGGAGAGAAATACAGCGAGTATATGGAAATTCTGAACCGGGTGGCCGATGCGGCAGCGGGTTTGTGCCTCACCTACGGCGGCGAGCCCATCTGTGCGGCGTACTTTGCCATTTCTTCCGGCCACACAGAGGAACCGGAGGATGTGTGGGGCGGCGACCTGCCCTGCCTTGCGGCGGTGGCCAGCCCCGGCGATGTATACGCCGAAGGCTACCTGAGCACCGCTGCCTTTTCCCCACAAGAACTTGCCGAAGCGGCGGGAGTTCCGTTTACCGGCGATGCCGCCGGACTGGTGCACATTCTTTCCCGCTCGGCCTCCGGTGGGGTAACGGAAGTACGCGTGGGCGATGCAGCCTTTACCGGAAGCGAACTGCGGGCCCGGCTTGGGCTGCGCTCTGCCAATTTTACTGCCGAATACACCGGCGGGCAGTGGATGTTCACCGTAAAAGGCTGGGGGCACGGTGTGGGCATGAGTCAGGCCGGGGCCGACGCCATGGCCAACCAGGGCTTTACCTTTGAAGAAATTTTAGCCTGGTACTACCCGGGCGCGGAGCTGACCCGTGTTTTTTAAAAAATTACCAGCGTAAAAACAAAAAAGCGGCTTACACTATTTGTAAGAAAAGCAAAAGGAGCCGCCCATGAGAAAAATTGAAAATACCGTAACAAAGCAGGAATATGACCGCATGACCAAGTTGGCATCGCCGCCCAGCCCCACCGCCAAAAACTGCCTGTGCGCTTTTTTAACCGGCGGGCTCATCTGCACCATGGGGCAGGTTCTTACCGAAATGTACGTAAAATTCGGGCTGGAACTGCAGGATGCCCGCACCGCGGTTTCCGTCAGTCTCATCGCACTGGCGGCATTTCTCACCGCCTGCGGCGTGTACGATGACATTGCCCGCTTTGCCGGCGCCGGTACTCTGGTACCCATCACCGGCTTTGCCAATTCCATGGTCTCCCCCGCTATGGAGTTCAAAAGCGAAGGCTTCATTTTAGGTGTGGGTGCAAAGCTGTTTACAATCTCCGGCCCGGTGATTGTGTATGGCGTTTCAGCATCTGTAGTATACGGGTTAATCTACTGGATAACAACATTATTCTAATACGAAAGGCTTGACCAATCGGTCAAGCCTTTTTATGATTTCTTGCGGTATTCCGAGGGGGTCATACCGGTAATGTTACGAAAAGAGCGGATAAAGGTAGACATATTTTCAAAGCCCGATTGGTAACACGCTTCGCTTATAGAACGCCCCTGCTCAATCAACTGCTGGCTGTACGCAATTCGCCGCGCCGCAATGTACTCCGA
>JAFYOA010000261.1 GCA_017547865.1 Clostridia bacterium | reverse complement strand
GGCGGTGTGGCAGAAGCCGTGATGAAGATGGGCTTCGGCAATGACATTGGCTTTGCCTACAATACCGAAGTGCCCATGATGGATCTCTTCGGCTATGCTTACGGTTCCTTCGTGCTGGAATGTGACGGCGACGTGGAAGACGCCATTCTGCTGGGTACCACCACCGAGGCCTGCTCCATTACCTACGGCGATGCCAAGGTGTGCACCAAGACCCTGCTGGATGTGTACGAAAACAAGCTGGAGCCCATTTACGCCTGCAACATTGAGCAGGGCAAGGGCGCCATTCCTGCCTTTACTTACGCTGCCAAGAGCTACCCGGCTCCCGCCATCAAGGTGGCAAAGCCCCGTGTGCTCATCCCTGTGTTCCCGGGTACCAACTGCGAATTTGATACCGCCAAGGTGCTGGCCGATGCCGGTGCCGAGCCCGAGATCATTGTCATCAAGAACCTGACCAGCGCCGGTATTTCCGAGTCTGTGGATTACTTTGCCAACCGCGTGAAGGATTCCCAGATGATCTTCATCCCCGGCGGCTTCTCCGGCGGCGACGAACCCGATGGCTCCGGTAAGTTCATTACTGCCTTCTTCCGCAACGGTGCGGTGAAGGAACAGGTGAACGAGCTGCTGAAGAACCGCGACGGTCTGATGGCCGGTATCTGCAACGGCTTCCAGGCGATTATCAAGCTGGGTCTGGTTCCCTACGGCGAAATCATCGATACCGATGAAAACTGCCCCACACTGACCTTCAATACCATCAGCCGTCACCAGTCCCGTGTGGTTCGCGTGCGCGTGGCTTCCAACAAGAGCCCCTGGCTGGCCGGTACCAAGGCCGGTGACGTGTTCAACGTGCCGATTTCCCACGGTGAAGGCCGCTTCCTGGCTTCCGAAGACCTGATCCGCGAACTGGCGATGAAGGGCCAGATCGCTACCCAGTATGTGGACCTGGATGGCAACCCCACCAGCGATGTGCGCTTCAACCCCAACGATTCCGCCTTTGCCATTGAAGGTATCACCTCTCCCGATGGCCGCGTGTTTGGTAAGATGGGCCATGCCGAGCGTATTGGCCATGGTCTGTACCAGAACGTGGAAGGCAACTACGATATGCAGATGTTTGCCTCTGCTGTTCGTTACTTCAAGTAAGTCTGTTTTTGGAAGGGCGGCAGCCCCGCCCTTCTTTTACGGCTGCTGCCAATTGGCGGCAAATATGTGTTTGAAAGGATGAACTCCCCATGAAAACCGATATTGAAATCGCACAGTCCGTTGCAATGAAACCCATTACCGAGATCGCGGCTGCCGCCGGGATCGATGAAAAATATTTGGAGCAGTACGGCCGCTACAAGGCGAAGATCGATACCTCCATTCTGCAGGAAAGCCCCCGTGAAAACGGCAAGCTGATCCTGGTGACCGCCATCACCCCCACTCCGGCGGGCGAAGGCAAAACCACCACCACCGTCGGTCTGGCCGATGGTCTCAAGCGCATCGGCAAGAACGTTGCCGTGGCTCTGCGCGAACCCTCTCTTGGCCCGGTGTTCGGTGTTAAGGGCGGTGCCGCCGGCGGCGGTTGGGCCCAGGTGGTTCCCATGGAAGACATCAACCTGCACTTTACCGGTGACTTCCACGCCATTGGTGCTGCCAACAACCTGTTGGCTGCCATGCTGGATAACCACATTTACCAGGGCAATGCGCTGGGCATCGACCCCCGCAAGATCACCTGGAAGCGCTGCGTGGACATGAACGACCGCCAGC
>JAFYOA010000260.1 GCA_017547865.1 Clostridia bacterium | reverse complement strand
GTGAAAACGTGGCGATTCTTGCGGCGCTTGATCCGATCGCGACGCTTATGTTCTTTTTTATCGGAGGAAAGACGTTATTCTTCCGTACGAATATCCGGCATATAATGCCCGCTGCGGGCAGGGCCGTTTTGATTTCGCACAGCGCGGCGAGCCTCGTTCTGCTGGTAGGCAGCTTCACGGGCTGCAGTGGCAAACTCATTGCCATATGCCATCGTCTTATTTTCTTCTTTTACAGCGCCAAAAACTCTGGTGCCGTCTGCACCTTCAGCGTTGTATATGCGCACATCCTCCTGCTTCTGTTCTGCAGAATAGGGACGCAGATAATTCTGTTCATTCATAGAACAAAGTCTCCTTTCAAAATGCTTTCTCCGAAAGCAAGATCTGGTCTTCCGTCACCACAGCCTGCACCGGAAGATCAAACAAATCCGCAGGCAAATCTTCCGCAAGCCAGCGCTCACGGCACAACCCAACGGCTACCCCCGGAAAAACTGCCAGCCAACGGTCGTAATATCCACCGCCGTAACCCAACCGAAAGCCGGACGGTGTAAAGGAAAAGCCAGGAACCACACACAAGCTTTGATCATCCGGATGTTCAACCGCACAACAGGAACCATCCGGCTCACGGATTCCATAACTGCCGGAAATCAAATCTTCTTCCCTGCGGATGCGATAAAAAGTCATGCGATGATTTTCTTCACACACAGGCGCTGCCACGATCTTCCCATCGTGCAGAGCGGCATGAAGAATTTCCCAGGTATCCACTTCAGCCGGCAGACTGATGTATAAATACAGTTTGCTGCAGCGGCGGTAAAGTTCACTGTTTAAAAATTGTTCTGTAATGGCTGCATCGGAAACAAGCTTCTCTTCCGGCGACAATGTGCGACGGCATTGCCGGTAGTATTCCCGCAGCCGGTTCTTTTCGGCGGCGATCATCGGCACGCAGGCGTCTGCATCGACGCACGGATATTCTCAGCGGTCTCATCGTCTTTCAGGGCACGCACCAGCTGAAAACCAAATTCAAGGGATGCACCGGCACCACGGCCGGTGATGATCTTGCCATCCTGCACGGCGGGGGCGGCACACAGCTGCGCACCGGTCAGTTCACTTTCCCAGCCGGGGAAACAGGTGGCCTTTTTTCCCTGCAGCACGCCCAGATGACCAAGCACCGAGGGGGCGGCACAGATTGCAGCCACATAACGATTATTTTCCACACACCACAACACGCTGCGGCGAACCGTTTCGCTGGCATCCAGATTGGCAGTGCCCTGCTTTCCACCGGGCAGCATCACCATTTCCGCTGCAGAAAGATCCATCTCGTCTTCCGTGCAGTCTGCCTGGACCACAATGCCATGGGCACCGGTAATCATCTTACCGCCAATGCCCACCATCGTTACCGGCAGTTCGGCACGGCGAAGGATATCCACCGGAGCAAGTGCTTCGATTTCTTCAAAACCATCGGCAAGAAACACATAGATCATTTTATTTTTCCTCCCGCAGAACCCCCTGCACCAACCGCAGGATTTCTTCGTGGATCTCTTCTACCGGACGGGGAGCCCCCTCCCGGGCACAGTGAATCCACTGCCAATCAAACCAACCGGCAGCCGCCATAGCTCCGTCACGACAATGAGACAGGAAGGCCATATTTTGCTCGTGGATGTCTTTTTTGCTTTCGTCACCGTTGTAACGCTTCGTCAAAAGCACCTGCGAAACTTCAATAGGCATATCACAATACACCACAGCATCCGGCCGGGGTAATCCAAGTTTATTGTATTCAAAATCATCCAACCAGCGGGCAAACGCTTCCCATTCTTCACGGGGGAGCTTACCCATCTGGAACACCATATTGGAGGTGACATAACGGTCTGCCAAAATCACCGTACCGGCTTCGTACTCCTTCTGCCAGGCAGTACGGTAGCTGGCGAAGCGATCCACCGCATAAAAGGAGGACGCTGCATAGGCATTGACACTGCCGGGGTCTTTTCCGAAATCGCCGGCCAGGTACATTTTCACCAGCGAAGACGAAAGAGAAGCGTAATCCGGGAATGTAATGGTGCG
>JAFYOA010000259.1 GCA_017547865.1 Clostridia bacterium | reverse complement strand
TTGCATTGGAAAAGCATAAGGAATGGAAGGGGAAAATTCGTGTGGAAACCGTTTGCCCCCTGGAAAACAGGGACGACCTTTCCACGGCCTACACCCCCGGTGTGGCTGCACCCTGCCTGGAGATCAGCAAAGATGTGGATAAATCTTACGAATACACCCGCCGCGCCAACCTGGTGGCCGTGGTGACCGACGGTACCGCGGTGCTGGGCCTGGGTGATATTGGCCCCGAGGCCGGCATGCCGGTGATGGAAGGTAAGTGCGCCCTGTTCAAGGCGTTTGCAGATGTGGATGCTTTCCCCATTTGCGTGCGCAGCAAAGATGTGGATGAAATCGTGCATACCGTAGCGATGATCGCCGGTTCCTTCGGCGGCATCAACCTGGAAGACATCGCTGCTCCCCGCTGCTTTGAGGTGGAGCGCAAGTTGAAGGAACAACTGGATATTCCCGTGTTCCACGATGACCAGCACGGCACCGCCGTAGTCACGGTCGCTTCCATGATCAACGCCCTGAAGCTGGTGGGCAAAAAGCTGGATGAGATCACCGCTGTGGTGAACGGTGCGGGTTCTGCCGGTATTGCCGTTACCAAACTGCTGATGGCCGTTGGCCTGAAGAACGTGATTCTCTGCGATAAGGCCGGTGCATTGTACCGCGGCGCAGAATGGATGACCGGCGCACAGGCTGAAATGGCCGAAGTGACCAACCCCGAGAACAAGCAGGGCTCGCTGGGCGATGTGATCGAGGGTGCCGATGTGTTCATGGGCTTCTCCGCCCCCAATTGCCTTAAGCCGGAGTATATTCAGAAGATGGCGAAAGATCCCATTATTTTTGCCTGCGCCAACCCCACGCCGGAAATCTTCCCCGAAGAGGCCAAGGCCGCCGGCGCACGTGTGGTGGGTACCGGCCGCTCCGATTACCCCAACCAGATCAACAATGTTATGGCCTTCCCGGGCATCTTCCGCGGCGCACTGGATGTGCGCGCCCGTGAGATCAACGATGAAATGAAGGTGGCAGCGGCCTATGCCATTGCCGGCCTGGTGAGCGATGATGAGCTGAGCGAGGACTGCATTGTGCCTTCTGCGCTGGATAAGCGTGTGGCACCTGCCGTGGCTGCCGCGGTTGCAGAGGCTGCCCGACGCACCGGTGTGGCCAGACTTTAATTTTCGCTCTGTACGAAAATTTCGCCCCCAATGGTTACAAAAAAATGAAAAATAAATGAAAAAAAGATGAAAAAACGGTTGAAAATTAAAAAGGCATTTGCTATAATGATTGTGCAATAAGGGTTTGGTTCATTTTTATTGCAAGCTTTTTATTTCGAGTACAAGTCTTTTCATAAATCTCCTTTTTCAAGCACAAAATCCGTAGGCAGCCGCCTGCGGATTTTGTGCGTTCAGAAGACTTTTTCTGCGGTTGAAAGCGGCCTGTGTTTGTGGTACAATAACGAAAAAAGATGTGAGGAGCAGAGCAATGGAACAGCGTACAGCCGCCGTGGTGGTGACCTACAACAGAATCGATCTGCTGCAGCGGTGTATGGATGCGCTGTTGGCACAAACAACGCCCTGCACGGTGCTTTTGGTGGACAATGCTTCCACCGATGGCACAGGGGAGTGGGCCGCAGCTTTGGCAAAAGAGAACGACCGCGTGCTGTATCGCAATACAGGCAGCAACCTGGGCGGTGCCGGCGGGTTCAATATGGGCATGCGCTGGGCGCTGGAAGAGGATTTTGATTTCATTTGGCTGATGGATGACGATACCCTGCCGCAGGCAGATGCTTTGCAGAAGCTTTTGGAAGCCGATGCACGGCTGCAGGGAAACTACGGGTGGCTCTCCGGAGTGGCCCTGTGGACCGACGGCCGCGAGTGCAAAATGAACCGCCAGAAGGTTCGCAAAGATTTTTATGAATACAGCGAATGCCTGGAACAGGGTATTCTGCGGGCAGAACAGGCTACGTTTGTTTCTCTTTTTCTTCGCAAAGAAGCGGCTCTGCAGGCAGGCCTGCCCATTCGGGAGTTCTTTATTTGGGGAGATGACATTGAATACACCCGGCGCATCAGCGTTCGGTTGGGGCGGCCCTGTTTTGTGGCGGGGCAAAGCCGGGTGGTGCATGCTATGGCCCAAAATACCGGCAGCAGCATAGCAATAGATGATGCCGGACGGATCAGCCGCTACAACTATGCCTTCCGCAATGAGAACTACCTGTACCGCAAAGAGGGTTTGCGCGGATTCTGCTATTATTTTGCCAAGTGCGGCATCAATTTCCTGCGGGTGTGGGGAAAAGCCAAAGACCACCGCCTGCACCGCAGCTGGATTATTGTAAAAAATTTGTTTGGCGGCCTGTTTTTTAACCCAAAAACAGAATATGTGAAGAAATAAAAAATACCGGTAGGCCAAAAAAGCCTGCCGGTTTTCTGTTGCAAAAAAACGGGATGTATGATAAAATGAAAAACGCGCTGATTTTCATCAACGCGTTTGTTGTGTTGGCGCCGCCCTAATTTCCCGGGCCGTGTCCAGCCAAGTATTTTCGGCGTAATCGAGCTTAACTTCCGTGTTCGGTATGGGAACGGGTGGACCCTCGATGCCATCGGCACCAACTATTTTGGTGACTCGTGGGGGAATCGAACCCCCGTTATCGGCGTGAGAGGCCGGTGTCTTAACCGCTTGACCAACGAGCCATATGTGAGATATGGACCATTGCGCAGCCCGTCTTACCCTCCAGCCTTGTCACCTTTGGCTGGCTCAGACGTTTTGGTGCACCATCAGGGACTCGAACCCGGGACCCACTGATTAAGAGTCAGTTGCTCTACCAACTGAGCTAATGGTGCA
>JAFYOA010000258.1 GCA_017547865.1 Clostridia bacterium | reverse complement strand
TACACTAAATTAGTGTATATATCAATAGAAAGATAAAAATATTTTTAAATTTTTCCGGAAAAAACAGGCGGCACTGCAATTTTCACATCAAAAGTGCCCACAATACAGGAAAGGCACTGCCGCAGGGCGGGCCTTTCTGCGGAATGCTTGACAGTGGAGCAAAATAAAGGTACAATGTATAAGTAAAATCAGCTTGCTGTACGCATTTTGCGGCAAAAGCCAAAATGCTGCCGTGCTGCAGGAAAAAAACACATAAACCCCGGTCGCCGGGCGGAACGGAAGCGGCGGGAAACGGTGTGTTTTGGGAATGCAGAAAACGGAAGGCAGGCATGGACGGATCGTTTGGGAGCCGCCCGCAAAGCGGCGGCAGAGACGGTGTTATTTTACTGAAAGAAAACATATAGAAGAACGGGCACACCCTGCAGAGGCACGACAAAAGCTCTGTGACGGCGCCCGGACGCCAACGAGGAGGTTACTGAGAACGTGGCAATAAAAAAGAACAAGGCACCGCGCCGCGGCACCAATATTGAAGATGTGCCGTTGGACCAGCTGCTTGGATTTGCAATGGAAGACGAAACAGCGCCTGCCATTCCCACCACCACAGCGATGGTCGAAGCGGAGCTGATCGACGAACCGAAAGAAAATCCCCGCCGTAAAAGCCGCAAACGTGCGGCCGAGCCGGCTAAAAAAGAAACGAAGCCCGCTGCCAAAAAAGCAGCCAAAAAGAGCGAACCTGCAGCGGAGCCGTATCGCCGGCTGACCCTGCCCAAAACAAGCGCGAAAAAACGCGTGAGCAAGGCGAAAGAAACCGTCGCTGCGCCCAAGCCCCCGGTGCGCATTTATTTCCTGGGCGGTCTCAATGAGATCGGCAAGAATATCACCCTGTTTGAGTGCGGCGAAGATATGGTCATCATCGACTGCGGTATGGCCTTTCCCACAGAAGACATGCTGGGCGTGGATATCGTGATCCCGGATTTCACCTTTGTGGAAAAGAATGTGGACCGTATCCGCGGTATTTTCATCACCCATGGTCACGAGGATCACATTGGTTCTCTGCCGTATCTGCTCAAGCGGATCAACGTGCCGGTGTACGGCACGGCTCTTACCCTTGGTCTGCTGGAAGTGAAGCTGAAGGAGCACGGCATTGCCGGGCTGGCGCAGCTGAATACGGTAAAATCCGGCGAACACGTGAAAGTCGGCTGCTTTGATATGGAATTTATCCATGTCAATCACTCCATTTCCGATGCAGTGGCCATTGCCCTGCATACCCCGGCGGGCACCATTGTGCATACCGGCGACTTTAAGATCGACTGCACCCCCACCGAGGGCGGCATGATCGATCTGCCCCGTTTTGCCCAGTTGGGGCAGGAAGGCGTGCTGGCACTGCTGGCCGATTCCACCAACGCGGAGCGCGAGGGCTACACCAAGACCGAACAGAAAGTTAAAGATACATTTGAAATGTTTTTTGCCCGTGCGGCAGAAAAACGCATCATCATTGCAACCTTTGCTTCCAACATCAGCCGTGTGCAGCAGATCATCAACTGCGCGGTGAAGTTTGGCCGCAAGGTGGCGCTTTCCGGCCGCAGCATGCTGAATGTGATGACCATTGCGGCGGAACTGGGATACCTGAACGTACCCGACGGCGTGCTGATCGATCTGGATCTGATCAACCGCTATTCTCCCCAGGAGATCGTGCTGATCACCACCGGCAGCCAGGGTGAGCCTATGTCTGCCCTTTCCCGCATGGCTTTTGCCGACCACCGTAAGGTGGAAGTGGGCCACGGCGACTGCATCATCATCTCCGCCCGTCCCATTCCCGGCAACGAGCGCAGCGTGGGCAACGTGGTGGATGAACTGATGAAGCGCGGCTGCGAAGTGGTGTACGAATCCATGTACGAAGTGCATGTTTCCGGCCACGCCTGCCAGGAGGAACTGAAGCTGGTGCAGGCACTGACCAAGCCGAAGTATTTTATTCCCGTGCACGGCGAGCAGAAGCACCTGCGCAAGCATGCGCAGATCGCCCTGGCCATGGGCAAAACCGAAGAGGATATCTACATCGGCGATGTGGGTGACGTGCTGGAACTGAGCGAAGAAGGCATGAAGAAAGTTTCCACTGTTCCCGCCGGCGGCGTGATGGTGGATGGCCTGGGCGTTGGCGATGTGGGCAGCATTGTGCTGCGCGACCGCCGTCATCTGGGACAGGATGGCCTGATCGTGGCGGTGTGCACCATCGATTCCGGCAGCGGCCGTGTGGTTTCCGGACCCGATGTGGTCTCCCGCGGATTTGTGTATGTGCGCGAATCCGAGGCGCTGATGGATGAGGCCAAAACACTGGTGTGCGATATTCTGGAAGACTGCGCCAACAACGGCATTACCGATTGGGGCACGCTGAAAGCGCGCATCAAAGACGGGCTTTCCCGTTTGCTGTACGAAAAGACCCGCCGCAGCCCCATGATCCTGCCGGTTATTATGGAAGTATAATGGCCGATTTTGGCGATTGACTGTGATTGAAAGGCTGAAAATCGCTGCGCGCCTTTTGCGCGGGCAGCGGTTACAGGCTATCTTTTGCCAAGCGAGGAACGAGCGTCCCGCGACGATATTTGTTTTAAAGCCAAAAGCTGCTTTGCACTTTTGGCGTGGGCAGCGGCGAAAAGCTGCCGTTGACTCGGCGAGGTATAAGCATCCCGCGATGTGAAAAAGAGGTGAGGTAAGGATGAAGAAGAAAGTTTGGGTCACATCTCCCGTGGCGTATGTCATGGTGGGCATCATGTATCTTATGGCGCTGGCCAGCCTGCGCAATGTGGTGTTGTGCTTTGTGGAACTGGCCCTGGCAACCGTGTGCCTTGTGGTGGTGCTGGTGGCCGACCGCTGGTTTGAAGAGCATATTACCCGGGCTATGTCTGCCGCCCGCCGGGTTCTGACAGCGGAAGAGACTCGTTTTCTGGAAAAATTCACCCTGCCCGTGGCTGTGGTAGCCAACGAAAAAGACATTGTGTGGGCCAACGAGCTCTTTGAAGAGAACGTGAGCCGCGGCGAGTGTAGGGGAGAAAGCGTGCTGCGCTATATTTATCCCTATACCTTGCGGCAGGTGATGGCGGCAGAAAACGGCGCCAATACCGAATGCGGCGGCCGTAAATACACCGTGTACGCCTCCAAAACAGACGCAGGGGCTGTGCTGTATTTTATTGATAATACGTTTTATAAAGAGATTCACCGGGAATACCGGGAAAAGAGCCCGGTGGTTATGTTTATCGCATTTGATAACCGGGAAGAAATGACCCGTGATTCCTCCTCGGTGGACGACTCTCGTATTGTGGCACAGGTGGAAACCGTGCTGCAGAACTGGGCCACCCAGGATATGAACGGCTTTATGCGCAAGCTTTCCAACAGTCGCTATGTGCTGCTTTCCGATGAAGTACACCTGCAGCAGGCCAAGGAAAAGCGTTTTGACGTGCTGGATGAAGTGCGCCGTATCCGCAATCAGAATCTCTCTGCCACGGTGTCTGTGGGCATTGGCCGCGGGGCAAGCAGTATGGCAGAGGCCGACATGTGGGCCCGCCAGGCGCTGAACATGGCCCTGGGCCGCGGCGGTGACCAGGTGGCCGTAAAGCAGAACGATACATACGAGTTCTTCGGCGGCCGTTCCAAGGGTGTGGAAAAGCGCGATAAGGT
>JAFYOA010000257.1 GCA_017547865.1 Clostridia bacterium | reverse complement strand
GGTAAATACCTTTGCTTTATTTGTCTGACTCAGTCCGTGACGAACCACAACCAGTGTTGTCATCTTTTCATCCTCCGTATAGTTCTTCCTGAAACAAAGATGTATTTAGTATACCATAGAAGCCTTGCAGCGTAAACAGAAAAAGACCCGCCTGTCAAAACAAGCGGGTCTAAAAAACGAATTATTTGCCGGCGTAAGCCATTTCCATCAGTTTGGTCAGGTTCACGGCCTCAGCCATGCCGCAGCCGGGCAGAATATCGCCGGTGCAGAACTGCACCAGAGGAGCAGGCAGTGCAGGTTCCATGGGAACTTCCACCACACCGTCGGCGGTCTTGGTCTTCATTTCCACCTTACTGCCGGAATAACGCACCCAGCCGTTTTCGCCGCAGACTTCGAGCGTCAGCGGATAGCCGGTGGAATCAAAACCGGTTTCGTTGATGGCGATGCAGCCATCGGCATACTGCATAACCGTTACGGCGTTGTCTTCCACGCCATCGGTGTTCAGTGCCGTTACTTCCGAGTGATCGCACGCCACGGTAAAGACAGACTTGGCTGCCACGGGCATACCGCAAATCCACTCGGAAAGATACATACCGTGGGCACCCAGGTCGATCATAGCACCGCCGCCGCACTCTTTGGCGTTGTAGAAATGGAGCGGAAGCCAATGACCGGTGCTGCCGTCATGCACGTTGCGGCAGCGGAAGAAATTGATTTTGCCCAGCTCACCACTGTCAATAACCATCTTCACCGTCTGTGCACCGGCACCGTACTTATGGGGATAGGAAATCACAAAACGCACACCGTTCTTTTCAACGGCAGCCTTGATCTTTGCGCACTCTTCGGAGGTTAGCGCCAGCACCTTTTCGCTGAAGATATCCATGCCGGCTTCGGCCAGGCGAACGATCACATCGGCGTGGGTATCGGTGGAAGTGCAGACGATGGCTGCATCGGCACCGCAGGCCAGCAGCTCTTCCAGCGTGGCAAATTCAGGCAGATTATACTTGGCGCAGAATTCTTTACGCCAGGTTTCATTGGGCTCGTATACACCGATCACATCGGTATATTCTGCGGCGGTCTTATAATAACCTTCCGCATGCACGTGCCACAAACCGCAAATTACAGTTTTCATTCGAAATACACCGGCTTTCCGGTCTTGCTGGAAGTGTAAATGGCTTCCAGAATCTGAGAGACCACTTCGGCCTGTTCGGGAAGAACAACAGGATCGGTATCGTCCACAATGCACTTGATCCAATTGCGGGCTTCGGTGAGAGCGGGAGTCTCAGCAGCGCCATCGTAGAAAGCAACGCCGCCGGCAGAGGTATCCACTTCGGTCTTGACCTGACGATCCAGCTCGACCTTGTTGAGCAGCAGCTTATCGTTCTTGATCTGCAGACCGGCGCGGCTGCCGCACAGCACGCAGCTGCCTTCGGCCACAGGCTCAGCGGTATTCAGTGCCCAGCTGGTTTCCAGCATAATGGTGGCACCGTTCTTCATTACGATCATAGCGCAGGCAGCTTCTTCCAGAGGCGTGGTGCTGACACCGTTATCGCCCCAGATGTTGCCGGCTTCCGGATGCTCCAGCTTCTTATGGGTCTTACCCAGCACAATGGCAGGCTCGTAGTTGTTCATCAGATACAGGGTCAGGTCCAGAGAATGGGTAGCGATATCGATGATGGGACCACCGCCCTGGGCTTCTTCATCCAGGAACACGCCCCAGTTGGGAGTGCCGCGGCGACGAACGGCCAGGCAGTTGGCGTAATAGATCTCGCCCAAAGCACCGGTACCGATGTACTCTTTGGCATAGCGGCTCTGGGGCTTCTGACGGTGCTGATAACCGATGGTCAGCTTCTTGCCGGTGGCCTTGGCAGCTTCCACCATGCGCTTGGCATCGGCAGCAGTCTTAGCCATGGGCTTTTCACACATAACATGCTTACCGGCATAAAGAGAATCCACGGTGATATCGGCATGCTCGCGGTTGGGAGTCAGCACGTGCACCACTTCAATGTCTTTGTCCTTCAGCAGTTCCTTGTAATCCGTATAAACTTTGGCGTCCGGGGTGCCGTACTGGGCAGCAGCCTTCTGGGCGCGCTCTTCAATCAGGTCGCAGAAAGCAACCATTTGCACATTGGGAATAGCGTGCAGAGAAGGCATATGTTTGCCATTGGCAATACCACCGCAGCCAATAATACCTACTTTAACAATTCTGTCCATGGTAGTTCCTTTCTACCGCATATGCGGTACGGTGTAATTTATGTGAATCACCGTTCAAAAAAAGAATAGCATTTTAATAAAAACAATGCTATAATCGAATCACCCTATAATATAACTTTTTTGTCATTTGAAAGAAGATAGTCTATGAGTGAATATTATGTAGAAAAGGATAATCAGCGTATCGCCCAGGATGGCATCGAGTTTTTCGAACAGCCTTTCCCTTCCACCCAAAGCAATGTGCCGCCGCACATTCACAGTGCCGTGGAAATGTTGTTCATCGCCAGAGGAGATTTCCGCGTATTCTCCGGTGATGAAGAATTCATTGTGCAGGAAGGCGGTGCCGTGTTGTTTCGTTCCAACACCATCCATCGCGTTTACCCTATGCAGGCCGATAGTTTGTATTATGTTCTAAAGGTTAATCCGTCGTTTATC
>JAFYOA010000256.1 GCA_017547865.1 Clostridia bacterium | reverse complement strand
TTTTGCCATTAAAGCCATGAAGGCCGGCAAGCACGTGCTTTCGGAAGTTCTGCCGGTGCAGACCATGCAGGAGGCTGTGGCGCTGATTGAAACCGTGGAAGAAACCGGCATGACCTACGCCTATGCCGAAAACTATTGCTATATGCCCGCTCCCTACGAAATGCGCCGCCTGTACCGCGAGGGCAAGCTGGGTGAATTTGAATACGGCGAGGGCGAGTATGTTCATAACTGCGAGTCCATCTGGCCGGGTATCACCTACGGCGATCCGAACCACTGGCGCAACCGTATGTATGCAAATTTTTACTGCACCCACTCCATGGGTCCGCTCATCCACATCACCGGTCTGCGTCCGGTCTCCGTGGTGGGCTTTGAAGGCACCAAGAACGAACGCAACCTGCGTGTTGGCCATGTGGCCGGACAGTTCGGCATTGAGATGGTCACGCTGGAAAACGGCGGTATTGTAAAGAGCATCCATGGTGGCCTGTACCGCAATTCCATTTGGTACACCGTGTACGGCAGCAAGGGTCGTGCCGAAAGCGCCCGTGAAGACGCCCTGCTGAAAGATGTGAGCCGCATCTATGTGCATACCGATCCGGAAGACGGCGATTACGAACACACCACCCTGGAAACCTACGAACCCCACCGCGAACAGGACGATAAGGTGGGTACCTTTGGCCATGGCGGTTCCGATTTCTACACCGTGTGGCATTTTGCAGAAAAACTGCTGGGCAACCCGGAAGCCGATATCATCGATGTGTACGAAGCTATGGATATGTTCCTGCCCGGTATGTTTGCGTACCGCTCCGTGCTGGCCGGCGGTATCCCGGTGGAAATCCCCAACCTGCGCGATAAAGCTACGCGTGACCAATACCGCAACGACACCGCTTGCACCGATCACAAGGTGGCCGGTGATATGTTCATTCCCGCTCATTCCAAGGGCGAACCGGATATTCCCGCCGAAGTATACGAAAAGATGCGCAACATCTGGCTGGAAGATTTGAAATCCGATAACGGCCGCGTGAAAAGCGTAATGGGCCAGGGAAAGAAGAAGGACTGAGTCCCTGCAAAAACACCCATAAATTAAAACAACCTCCGCACGGTTCGTTCGTACGGAGGTCGTTTTTTGTTTGATTACAAATCGATCACCAGTTCCACCGGGCAATGGTCGGAACCAAAAATTTCCGGGTGAATGCAGGCGGAAACCAGCTTGTCATCCAGCGTTTTTGAGGTGAGGAAGTAGTCGATACGCCAGCCAGCGTTCTTTTCCCGGGCGTGGAAACGATAGGACCACCAGGAGTAGGCGCCTTCGGTATCCGGGTAGAAGTAGCGGAAGGTATCGGTAAAGCCGGCGGCCAGCAGTTCGGTCATCTTGGCACGTTCTTCATCGGAGAAGCCGGCGTTTTTGCGGTTGGTCTTGGGGTTCTTCAGGTCAATCTCTTCGTGGGCTACGTTCAGGTCGCCGCACACCACCACGGGTTTGGTTTCGTTCAGTTTTAAAAGATAGGCACGGAAGGCGTCCTCCCACTCCATGCGGTAGGGCAGGCGCTTCAGCTCGTCCTGGGAGTTGGGGGTGTACACGGTGATCATGTAGAATTCCGGGAATTCCAGGGTGATGACACGGCCTTCGTGGTCATGCTCTTCAATCCCCATACCGTAGGTGACGGCAAGCGGTTCTTCTTTGGTGAAAATAGCGGTGCCGGAATAGCCTTTCTTTTCGGCGTAGTTCCAGTAGGCGTGGTAGCCGGGCTTGTCCCAGTTGATCTGGCCGCCCTGCAGCTTGGTCTCCTGCAGGCAGAAAATATCCGCATCCAGGGTGTCAAAGCTTTCCATAAAGCCTTTTTCCATGCAGGCGCGCAGACCGTTTACGTTCCAGGAAATCATTTTTTTCGGCATAGTTGGTCTCCTTGTCGGTAGAATTTTAGTATGATTGGATTCGTTTTTACAATAATGTTGAAGTGGTTGGGCTGGCACCGAGAGAGAATAATGTAAATCAGTATTCAGTTCCGCTCGTAAAAGAAATATCCAAGAAATTCAATATTGAGACAGGAACAGGTGCTGCCAACATCTATT
>JAFYOA010000255.1 GCA_017547865.1 Clostridia bacterium | reverse complement strand
TTCAAACTCTTCCGAAAACTTCTTTTGTGTAAATATTGCCACCTCTAAAGATTTTGCACGTTCTACATACCCTTTTAAAGCCTCATTCTCCATAAGAAAAAACCTCTCTCTTTTTAATTATTTGTCTTGATGATCCGCTAAAATGTTATTCCAAGAAAAGTATAATTTCATCTACTGTGCCTTGCGGCAATGCGGAGCAGTTCTGCCTGCACGGCGGGGCTGCCGGCCACCACAGAGCTTTTCTCCACCGGAGACAGCGGGCTGCCATCCAGCTGGGTCACCACGCCGCCGGCTTCTTTCACCAAAAGCTGACCGGCCGCATAGTCCCAGGGAGAAAGAATAGCTTCGTAGTAACCATCGATCCGTCCGGCCGCCACACAGCACAGGTCCCAGGCTGCAGAACCGCTGCGGCGGACATCGGCGGTGTGCATAAAGATATCTTTGGCCACAGCGAAGGTTACATCCCCCAGCGTTTCCCGATAATAAGGGGATGTGCCGAATGCCACTAAAGCACGATGGAACGGTGCGCTGCTCACATGAATGGGGCTGCCGTTGCAGAAGACGCCCTCCCCTTTGCAGGCGGTGAACATTTCATCCAGGTAGGGATTATACACGGCGGCAAACACCGCTTCCCCGTCTTCGTAAAGGCCAACGGAAATGGTGGAGCAGCCGTAATTATAAATAAAATTGGTGGTTCCATCGATGGGATCGATCACAAAGCACAGGCCTTTGGAAAGATCTTCCCAACTGTTTTCTTTTTCTTCTGCCATAAAATTGGCCTGGGGCAGCAAGGCAGAAAAGCTGCCGATCAGGTCGTTCTGCACCTTTACGTCAAACACGGTCACAAAATTCGCTTCACCGGGTTTGACTGTCATGCCGTCTTCCACGTTCTGTTCTTTATGTGCATTGCGAATAATTTCACCCGCGCTGCGGATTGCCTCCAGCATTGCGGGAATTTGTTCTTTCCAGTTCGCCATTGTGGTTCCTTCTTTCCGGCTTTAGTCGTTTCTATGGTTGTAGTATAGCACAAAATGAGAAAAACGCAAGCCTTCTGCCAAAATGCAAAAACCGGTACCAACGGCACCGGTTTTCGCTTGGAGAGTTTATTTATTCATGGAAAAAAGAAAAAGTCAAGGTCATGGAAAAGTATATGTGAAAGCCGACAGGCGGCTGTAAGAAACACGGTCGTTCCGCCGTTATATTTTTTGCGTGTTTTGTGCGCACGCCCCCTTTCTTTTATGCTGCGCCGGTGCCTACCGCGCACCGGTCTGCTGCAATCTCCTTTTTCAAATCAAAGCTCAATATGTTTTTTCATCTTTCCCCCTTTCTGTGATTATAGTATACAGGCAGAAAATGTCCAAAGTTTGAACCGAATCGAAAGACTTTATTAAGATTTTGTGACGTTTGGGTGAAAAGAAGGTTTGACGATGGGAAAAAGCTTTGCTATACTGATTGCAGACTACGGAAAGGAGGCGGAATATGGAACCGATGGAGCAGAGATTTGAAGCGGCACGGGCCATGCTGGTGGACCGGGAGCGCCCGCAAAACGGAATTGGCACCCTGGGAGAAAAGACACTGCATGCGGTGCTGAAATACACCTTTGAACCGGATGCCGCCTGCCACGAACAAAAAGTCGGTTCCTTTGTTGCGGATATTCACAATAACGATGGCATTACGGAAATACAGACCCGGGGCTTTACACCACTGCGGCGAAAGCTGAAGTATTTCCTTCCCCTTTTCCCGGTGCACGTGGTCTTTCCCGTGGCGGCGGCAAAATACCTGCGGTGGATCGACCCGGAAACCGGCGAAACGACCCCGCGGAGGAAATCGCCCAAACAAACGCCTCTTTGCGAGGCTACCTTTGAATTCATCCGGATTCTGGATTGCATTGGCCACGAAAATTTGCGGCTGACCATAGTGCTGCTGGATGTGGAAGAAACGCGGGTGATCACCGGGCAAAACCGCTTTGGCAAAAAGGCCTCCACCCGTGTGGAGAGGATTCCGCTTCGCTGGGTGCGCACAGTAGAACTGCGCACAAAGGAGGATTACCTGCAGCTGCTGCCGGAAAAACTGCCGGAGGAATTTACGCTGAACGACCTGAAAAAGGCCGCGAAGATCAACCAGAAACGCGCGCAGACCGCCCTGCAGTTTTTACGGAAACTGGACATTGTGGAAAACTGCGGCAAAACCGGCCGCCAGCTGTTGTACAGAAAAAAGATATAAAGAAGTCCCTTCTCCTGTGAGAAAGGACTTCTTTTTTGCTTTATGCAATTACCACTTGAGGACGATGCCCTTTTCCAGCATCATTGCTACCACATACTGTGTTGCATCAAACTCGGTTGGAAAACTTTGCATACCATCCACGATATCCCCTTCGCTTGGAGGGAAGACTGAATACACCACAGGCTGAATATGCCAGGTCTGCAAGGGTTCCCCACAGTACGGCAGCAAACGCAAACCGGCTTCTTCATACTTTTTCAGCGTTGTCTCATCCAGTTCATTGCCGTAATCGTCGCTGATCCACATGAACATTTGGTTTTCCAACAATGCCGGTTCGCCATACGCCTCGGTCAGTGCTCTGTGGTAGGCTTCCTCGTCTTCGGCCCGCAGGCTAATGATAATCTTGACCAGATACTGTTCTCCATTGACAGGAGGACAAAATACAAAGTTGGCTCCGCGGTAATTGGTAACATCGCCGTCATAATACGCCAAGCCCATCCCGGCTATTTTAGGGTCATCCCAGCCGATGTGCTGCGGTTTTACAGAACCACAGTTTGTTTGTTCACCGGTAAAATATGGCTCCAGATATTCCTCCGGTTCACCCTGTTCAGTAAGGACTGCCCATACCTCCGCCTTGGTCAAGCCCCATTCAATTCCGGGGATCGGGCAATCGATGACGTTTTTTTCATCTTTGGGTTCGGCGGCCGTGCCGGAAGAAGCACATGCAGCCAAAGACAACAGCAAACACAGGGCAAGCAGCATCGAACTCCATTTTTTCATCATACAAATCAACTCCTTTTGGATGCTCGCAGGCGTTATTCTCCTGCTGCATGCCCACTATAACATCTTACGTCACGTAAGTGTCAAGAAGTTTTTTCAAATAAAACAAAAAAGAAAAGCAGCCGCTGCCTTTTAAAGTAACGGCCGCAGGTTTTCAGCGGCGAAGACGGAGCTCTTCGTACACCTCATCCAGGTCTTCCCTGCTTTCGATCACCCGGCCGGTATAACGCGCGTATTCGTATACTTCGTCCGGAATACGGGAATCCTCATAATAGCGACTTCCCCGTTCACTGGCCACCATTTCAACAGCCAGATCTTCGTAGCCACCGAACAAGCGATTGCCGTACGATCCAATGGGCATAATGCCACGGCTATTTTCCAAAAAAATCACCCCCGGGGAATAGCTTTTCCCCCGGGGGCAAAAATACAGTTGGAAATGCCTGCTTATTCACCGAAGAACTTATCGTGAATGGAACGCACAGCCTTATCGGAATCAGCGCGGTCGATGAGCAGGGAAATTTTGATCTCGCTGGTGGAAATCATGCGGATGTTCACGTTGCAATCGTACATAGCTTCGAAC
>JAFYOA010000254.1 GCA_017547865.1 Clostridia bacterium | reverse complement strand
GGTACCGGTAAAACCTTGCTTGCTAAAGCGGTAGCAGGGGAGGCGGGTGTTCAATTCCTATCCATTTCCGGTTCTGACTTTATGGAAATGTATGTTGGTGTTGGCGCCAGCCGTGTTCGTGATTTGTTTGACCAGGCGCGCAAAATGGCGCCCGCCATTATATTTATCGATGAGATCGATGCGGTTGGCCGTAAACGTGGCTCAGGCTTAGGCGGCGGTCATGATGAACGTGAGCAGACCCTGAACCAGTTGCTGGTAGAGATGGATGGTTTTGCACATACAGACGGTGTGATCGTTCTGGCAGCAACCAATCGTGTGGATATTCTGGATCCTGCGCTGCTTCGTCCCGGTCGTTTTGATCGGCAGATCGTCGTAGGTCGACCGGATGCAAAGGGCAGAGAACAGATCCTGAAAGTGCATGCAAAGAACAAATGCCTGGATGAATCTGTAGATCTGAAAACCATTGCCTTGGCAACATCTGGATTTACCGGCGCCGATTTGAGCAATCTTTTGAACGAAGCCGCGATCATGGCGGCAAGAGAAGACCGCACTTCTTTCAGTATGCATGACGTGAATGAAGCTATGATGAAGATCCTGGCGGGTCCTGAAAAGCGTAGCCGTGTTACTTTGCGTAAGGATCTGTACCTGACGGCAGTACACGAAGCCGGCCATGCGGTTGCAATGTATCATTTACCTGCCCACGATCCGGTGCACCAGATCTCCATTATTCCTCGTGGTAATGCCAATGGCTTGACCTGGACACGCCCGGTGGAAGATAGTACCCACATGACCCGTAATGAAATGTATGAGCGGATCGTTGGCTTGCTGGGCGGCCGTGTTGCGGAAGCTATATTCCTGAATGATATCTCCACAGGCGCTTCCTCGGATATTGATCGTGCTACACAACTGGCACGGGATATGGTGGCTCGCTACGGTATGTGCGAAAAGCTTGGCACAGTTTCTTATACCGGCGGCGATCAGCTGTTTATCGGCCGTGATTATCAAAATACCAAGAGCTATTCTGAGAAAGTTGCCGCAACGATTGATGATGAAGTGAAAAATTTGATTGATCAAGCTTACGATCAATGCGGGAAAATTTTGACGGAAAATCGCGAGAAATTACAAAAAGTAGTGGATTTCCTGATGGAATATGAAACAATGTCCGGCAAACAGTTTGACGATTGTATGCAAGACAGACCCATCGGTCAGGCTGGCGAAAATGCTATGTTTGAAAATGTTACCGATTAAGCAAAATTTATCAAGTGTTATAGTTTTTTCTACTTGATTTATTGGTGGGGTATGTGTTATTATATCCAATAGAGATCTTATGTAAATCCCAAGCGTTCTCTAAAATATAGTATGGAGGATCGAAAATGAAGAAACTTATTTCCTTACTGCTGGCAATCGCAATTGTTATGACCTTTGCGGTGCATGTTGTAGCTGCGGAGCTGCAGACCAGCACTCCTGCCGGCAATGCGCTGATCGAAGGCGACGAGATCGAATTTGATGATCTGCTCGGCGGCACTGAAGGCGAAGAGGAGCCTGACGTAACGATCACCAGCGCCCCCACTACTGGTGTTGAGTGTGAAGTGGAAGGCCAGAATGTGACCGTAGATAGCGCTGCGGCTTGTGTCGTTGGCTATTATGATGGTGAAAAGTATGTAGCAATTACCGCGACCGCCAATGGCGATGGCACTTACTCTTTCGTTGCGCCTGAGGGCGTGGGAGAGGTTATCGTTAGTGTTAAAGG
>JAFYOA010000253.1 GCA_017547865.1 Clostridia bacterium | reverse complement strand
TCCATCGACGAAGCCTGGGTGGATATGACCGGTACAGAACGGCTCTGGGGCAGCCCCCGTCTGGCAGCCGAGAAGATGCGCCAGCGTATCTGGGAAGAGTTAGGATTTACCGTGAATGTAGGCATTTCCTCCAATAAACTGCTGGCCAAAATGGCGGGAGATTTTGAAAAACCCAATAAGGTTCATACTTTATTTCCTGAGGAGATACCGGATAAATTCTGGCCGCTGCCTGTACGGGATCTTTTTCTCGTAGGCGCAGCTACCGAGAAAAAACTGAAAATGATGGGTATCCGCACCATTGGCGATCTTGCCCATGCCGACAGCACATTGCTGCGTAAACGTTTGGGGAAACACGGTGAAACCATTTGGCATTTTGCGAATGGACGAAATGCAGATGCCGTTACACCGGAACCTGCCGAAAATAAAGGATATGGCAATTCTACCACTACCGCACAGGATGTAACCACAACAGATCAGGCACATCAGGTGCTGCTGAGTCTGTGCGAAACTGTCGCAAGCCGGATGCGGCGGGATGGAAAGTGCGGCAGCTGTCTTTGTGTGCAGCTGCGTACCAATGAATTTCACCATTTTTCCCATCAGTGTGTTCTGACCGGCGCAACAAACATTACAAGTGAGCTTTTTGAAGCAGCATGTCGAATTTTTGATGAAGCATGGGACGGTGTTACACCACTGCGGCAGCTTGGCGTGCAAATGACGCGACTGTCTAATGAACCCTATCAACAATTTGATTTTTTCTCGGGTCTTACACCAATCCAGTACGAGAAGAAACTGAAACTGGATGAAACAGTGGATGCGCTGCGGAATAAATTCGGAGAAGATGTGATCCGCAGAGCAAAATTTGCAAATAAACCGGGACATCATATGTCGGGTGGTCTGGATAAAGCCCGCCGTACCGGTGTTACAAAGCCTGTTCCGGACGAATTTTAGGGTAGAAAATCCAGGTTGAGTTCTGTATAATATTCAGTAGAATGATATAAGAGGATTGGGCGTATGATTATTCTGATTGCCGGAGCATCACACACCGGAAAAACACTGCTTGCGCAGGCACTGCTCGAAAAATACCGTTATCCGTATATTTCCATCGATCATCTGAAAATGGGGTTGATCCGAAGCGGAAAAACAACCTTGACCGTTTTTGATGATAATGAATTGACAGCATACTTGTGGCCGATCGTGCGGGAAATCATCAAAACCGCTGTTGAAAACAACCAGAATCTGATTATCGAAGGCTGCTATATTCCTTTTGACTGGGCGTCTTCTTTTGAAGAACACTATCTCAAACAAATCCGTGCATTCTGGCTGATCATGACAACCTCCTATATCCAAACCCATTTTGATGAGATCCTTTCACATGCCTGCGAAATTGAACAACGAATCGATGACAGTAGCTGTACGAAGCAATGGCTGATTGAAGAAAACGAACGTAATTTTGACGGTTGCTGCCGTTTTGGATGTAACTACATTTTGATCGATAAAAAATACGAGATTGGAGAAATATCATGGCTTACGTAACTTTTTATAATAAGGATCCTAACGCACCCAAACCCACTATGCCTGCTCACCTGGGGTCAAACTGCATTATTACCTGCAATGGTAAACTTCTTCTGGAAAAACGTATTGACTCGGATACCTGGGGACTTGTTGGAGGCGGATGCAAAAAATGGGAGGAACCGGCGCAAGCTATGTCGCGTGAAGTTTACGAAGAACTTGGCTGGCGTATCCGTCCCAATGAATTCAAAAAACTGAAAGTTTACGGAGAACCCGGCCGTATTGCGGCATTCCGCGATGGAAGCATCTGGAGAATGGTTATTGTTGTTTTCGCCCTGGATCTTCCTGAAGAACGTCCATTCCGTATTAGCAATGAATCCAAGGAGGCCCGCTTCTTTTCGAAAGAAGAAGTGCGCCAGATTGAAATTGCTGTGACACACGCAGATATTGTGGATGAGTGCTTTATGCAGAAATAATGTTTATCACGCGGTAACTGTAAACAAATATTCAACAAAATGAAAAAATACTTGTATATTCAGTAAAAGTATGCTATCATTCATAGCGACGGTGCAGTATCCTAGTCGGAGTGTCCATCTTCCAGGTAGGGCCTAAAAATCCTATGAAGGGCACATCGATGAAGTCCCTGGTGCCTG
>JAFYOA010000019.1 GCA_017547865.1 Clostridia bacterium | reverse complement strand
GTCGCCGCCATTTCCAGCGGCAGCGCCGATATCGCCGCTGTTCCGGTGAACGTCTCCTCTACCCTGTACAACAAGACCAGCGGCAACGTGCAGGTGCTGGGTGTCAACACCCTGGGTGTTCTGTACATTCTCTCCAACACCGAGATCGATTCCATTGAAGACCTGCGCGGCAAGACCATTTACTCTGCCGGCCAGGGTGCTACCCCCGAATTCGTCCTCAATAAGGTTCTCAGCGAAAACGGCATCGATCCCACCACCGATGTGACCATCAACTTCCTGGCAGAGCACACCGAAGTGATCGCCCAGGCCGCTGCCGGTACCGCCGAGATCGTTCTGCTGCCCGAACCCAACGTGACCGCCCTGCTGAAGAAGGACATCGGCTTCTCCATTGCCCTTGATATGACCGAAGAATGGGGCAAGGTAAGCAACGCTGACCTGGCCATGGGCTGCGTGATTGCCCGCAAGGACTTTGCCGAGGCCAACCCCGATGTGATTGCCGACTTCCTGGCCGAGTATGCTGCCTCCGTTGAATTTGTAAACAACGATGCCGCCGCTGCCGAGGCCATTGCCAAGTATGAGATCGTTCCCGCTGCTCCCGTGGCAGCTGCCGCCATTCCCAACTGCAACATCGTGCTCATCACCGGCGCCGAAATGCAGGCCATTATGGAAGAAAATCTGACCGTTCTGCACGAGAGCAACCCGGCCATCATTGGAGGAACGCTGCCCAGTGAAGACTTCTACTACATTGCAGAGTAAGATTAACAAAAAAACTGTACAAACGTGGCTTTTGGGGGCAGCTTCAGCTGCCTTCTGGCTGCTTTTGTGGGAAATTGCCAGCCAGGCGGTGGGACAGGAAATTCTGATCCCATCGCCTATCGTTGTTTTCAAACGGCTGGGGGCATTGGTCATCACCGCCGATTTTTGGCTTACTGCCCTGCATTCCCTTTGGAATGTGCTGCAGGGATTCTTTTGGGGCGCTGTGGCCGGCGTGCTGGCCGCCGTACTGATCAGCGTATCTTCTGTGCTGGCAGCCTTGCTGCGGCCGGTGATTGCCGCCGCCAAAGCCACACCCGTGGCGTCTTTCATCATTCTGGCATTGGTTTGGATCTCCCGCACCGCTGTTCCCGCCTTCATCGCCGGGCTTATTGTCTTCCCGGTGGTCTGCGGCAACGTGGCCGAAGGCATCCGGCAGATCGACCGTGAACTGCTGGAAAAAGCCAAGCTGCACCGGGTCAGCCGTTGGCGCACGTTTTTGTATGTGGCGCTGCCGGGCGTTTTTCCCCACTTGCTGTCGGCTCTGTCCACTTCTTTAGGCCTGGCATGGAAAGCCGGCATTGCCGCCGAAGTGCTCAGCGTGCCGAAAGACACCATTGGCACCGAACTGTACAACTCTAAAATTTACATTGAAACTCCGGATCTTTTCGCCTGGACGCTGGTGGTTGTCGTGCTCAGCCTGCTCATCGAAACCGGCTTTGTGCGGCTTACCCGCAATATTTCCCTGCAAATTCCTCTGCGCGCAGGGAAAAGCACCGTTTCTCTGCCCACCGGAACAGCGGAGTCACTGCCCCCGGTCACCAAGCATTACGGTGAAAAGAAGGTGCTGGAGCGTTTTGCTCTTCCCCTTCACCCCGGAAAAGTCACGGCGCTGCTGGGGGCCTCCGGCGGAGGAAAAACCACACTGCTGCGCATTTACGCCGGCCTGCTGAAAGACGACAGCGGCCTGACCGGCAAAACGCCCTGCACCTATCTGTTCCAGGAGAACCGTCTGCTCCCCGGCCGAAGCGCCCGGGAGAACATTCTCTTCCTGCGGCCGGATGCGGATGCCGACCGGCTGCTGCAGCTGGTGGAACTGAGCGACAGTGCCGACCAGCCGGTGGAATCTCTGAGCGGCGGCATGAAACGCCGGGTTGCCATTGCGGCAGCACTGGCCTGCCCTGCCCCGCTGGTGCTGCTGGATGAGCCTTTTCAGGGGCTGGACCAGGCCACCCGGGACCGCATTGCCCCGCTGGTATTTGCTGAACTGGAAGCCACCGGTGCCGCCATACTGTTGGTGACCCACGACCCCGCCGAAGCAGATCGCTATGCCCACACCGAAGTGCAAATCAAAGAATAAATAAAGAGCCGAAGGTCATTCCTCCGGCTCTTATTTTATCTGCAGGCCGTGTGTTTCTTCCCCCAATGTAAAGGTCAGTTCCACCCGCAAAGAGAAATCGGCAATTTCCTGCAGATGAGGAAGTGCCCGGGAAAACAGATCCCACGGCGTGGGCCAGTACGGCACTCGCTCGCACCCCGCCAAGCAGGAGATCACCAGCACCTGCGCACATAAAATCAGCAGCTTTTTCTTCAAAAAAATCACGTCCCGCGGTGGAATTTCTTCCATGATACCGCAGGACGTGCAGAAAATATGTCGTTTTTTTGCAGCCTGTACAATTTGTGCAGGCTTTATTCGTCTTCCGAATCATCCACCGGGTCATCGAAATAGACGCGCCCGGGCTTTGCCTTGGCCAAATGCTCCATGAAAATCTGCATTTCCTGCAGGTTTTCCGCTGCACCGGCAGTGAGAACGATGTTCTCGTCTTTCATACACAAAGCCAGAAGATCCTCGTGGATATGCGCCTCGGTGATCTCGTTGTAAGGAATGGAACGTTCCCCGGTTTTGCCCACCAGCCGCACAGTTTTGCCATCATACAGCACAAAGCAGGCTTTTCGGTGCAAATGCGCTGCGGAAAGCCCCAGCAGCACAGCCACAGCCAGCAGCGCGGCCGCCACCGCCACACCCCAAGGCACGTGGTTCCACCAAAAGAACAGCCCAACCATACCGGCACAAAACGCCAGCACGCAGGTTTTTACCCGGCGGCGGCCAACAGCCGTCATGCCGTTGGAAAAGCCTTTGACACCCGGCGTTTGCTTTACCAGTGCCGCCAGAGCTGCGGTGCGTTTCCGCATGGTGCGGCGCAGAGCCAGCTGCACCAGCAGGTCATCCATACTGTCGATCAGCTCACCGGAGCTGCGGGTTTCTTCCATGGGATCGTTTCCTTTCTTATCCGCGCCAGGGGCGCAGGGCTTCGTACATTGCATCGCGGGCAGCTTCGCTTTCCGGCCGCAGTTCCAGCCCCAGGGGCAGGGTACAAGCGGCGGCCTGCAGCGCATTAAACAGCGGTGCATAGTTAAAATTCGTGAAGATCTTTTCGTCGCGGTCCGGATGAGCCGCAATGTGGAAATGCCCAACGAGGGACAGGTTCGGCAAAATCTGCGCCAGCACATCTTCACCCATATGTACCTGGTGGTACACATCGAACAACAGCCGTACATTGGGAGAATTCACCTCGCGGATGATCTCAAAACCCTCTTCGGAGGAAGTGAGATAATACCCTTTGTGGTCCTTCACATCGTTGAGAGGCTCCACCAGCAGGGTGACACCGGCTTCTTTCAGCAGCGGGGCAAAACGGCGCAGGCCGGCCACAATGGCCGCGTGCTGTTGTTCCCGCGGGGCTCCGGTATCGGCACCCACCTGGGTAATCAGTGCAGGGCAATGGAGCTTTTTGGCCCACTGCAGTGCCCGGCGCAGGTTCTCCTCGTATTCGTCGTGACGGGCCGCATCGTTGAGAATGAAGAAATCAGGGCAGAAGGCGGAAAGGCGCACACCGGTCTTTTCCAGGGCGGCGGCGAAGGCTTCTTCCCCACCCTTGGGCAAGGTCCAGCACTCCACGGTATCAAAGCCCGCAGAACGCACTTCACCCAGGGCATCTTCCCAATTTTTGCCGCTGTACAGGCAGGGCAGGTTCAGGCTGAAACGCATAAATGGATCACTCCTGTTTGAAAGTCATGGTCACGGCGCCATCCTTCATGGCAGCGGCCGGACGCCAGATGATGCGGTACACCATGCCGCCCCAGTCCTTGGTGAAGTTGCCGTTGTTGGAAACATCCCACTCGGTCACTTCGGGGGTCCAGCCTTCGGTGGCGTTCACCAGCACGGCACGGCCGTCTTCGGCGGGCACACGCAGGGTGTTGTTCTCCCAGGTGGGCTTTTCGTTGGTGATCATCAGCAGCTGGATATCTTCGGTGGCTTCCTTCAGGGCGAAGGTCTCGTTCAGGGTAACGGTGGTGCGGTCGAAGGTGAAATCACGGCGCCAGGAGGCAATGGGGCCATCGGCGGGATAGGCCTTCTCAATGTTCATGCCGAACTTCACCAGATCGCCGGTATTTTCGTACACCACGTTGGTGGCTTCGAATTCGCGGCCTTCGCGCTGCTGCACACCGTTGACCAGCGGCAGGTTGTGGTGGGCGGAGTTGGTGCAGGGGTTGAGGATATAGCGCTCTTTGCCGAAGGAGCTGGCGGTATAGTCGCCGGCACCCATATCGATGATGCAGGGCTTACCGTCGGAGGAAATAATATAGGTACCCACGTCGTTGTGGTTGTGGCTTACATCGTTGTGGCAGGCAGTGGCGGAGAAGAACAGACCCTTGGGGGTGCCGGCTTCCGCACGGGCGGTCATCAGCTGAATGCCTTCGAACCAGGAATCCTGCAGATACGGAGGCTCCACAGGCGGCTGGGCGGCGTATTCTTTATAGGTGAACAGTTCACGCAGGGTGAAGTAAGCGTGGCCGTGCATGCTGGTGGGATTGATGCGGTCTTTGTAGCAGGCGGGACGCAGGTACAGAGCCATCTGCTGCAGCAGGGGGTTGTTCACCTTGGCGGCGAAATACCAGGCGCTCTGCAGGTTTACGTGCACGTTGCGGTCAGAGTCGGAATAGGTGGTAAAACGATGCTCATCGATGTGGTTGCCTACAATGAAGTTGGTGTAGTTGTGGAGTTTTTCCTGGCCATACTCATCGATCTTGCCGTCGGTCAGACCGAAGAACATTTCCAGCAGGGCAAACACAGCTGTAGCAGCCACGCCCCAGTAACGGGTGCCTTCTTCGCAGCCGCCATCCGGGTAAATGGTGTTGAGGTACAGGTCAGCCATGCGCAAAGCCTTTTCCAGGGTAGCGGCGCGCAGTTCCTTGTCATCGGATGTTACGGTGACAACGGCCAGGCAGTTGGAAACGACCCAGGGAGTCCAGTTGTTTACGAACGTGGTTTCGCCGGGGCAGGTGCCCATCCAGGGCATGTCGTCCAGTTCAATGAAGGGACGAATGATGCGGCGATCCAGTTCGTGCAGAATACGCTCGTAGATCTGAGGAGAAACCTGATCCAGGCGGTCCTTCACAAAGTAAGCCAGCACGGCCATCATGCAGCCGGTATCGCCGGCAAAATGGTCCACCCAAATATCTTCCTGACGAGTGGTGGGCGGCAGAGGACGCAGGCAGCGGACAGCCGGAGGATAGAAACCGTTGTGAGCGGGGCCAACCCAGCTGGCTTCATCCAGAATAACCCAGAAGCCGTTGACGATGTCATCGATGAAGCGGCCCTTGTTTTCAATGCATTCTGCCAGCACCAGGGTCATCAGCGCAGCGTGGCGCTGGTATTCCATGTTGGTGTAGCGGCTGCGGTTGCCGTTTCTGTAATAATCCAGATAACGGGTGGCCGGAAT
>JAFYOA010000252.1 GCA_017547865.1 Clostridia bacterium | reverse complement strand
GGTCAATATCGGATTCTTCTGGTTTCCTGCCACCAGGGATCTCAGTCGACGACTTCGATACCCATGGAACGGGCGGTACCGGCGATCATGCTCATAGCAGTCTCGAGGGTAGCGGCGTTCAGGTCGGGCATCTTCTGCTCGGCGATCTTCTGTACCTGTTCGCGAGTGATCTTTGCGACCTTGACCTTATTGGGAGTACCGGAAGCGGATTCAATGCCGCAAGCCTTCTTGATAAGAACGGCAGCCGGGGGGGTCTTGGTAACAAAAGTGAAAGAGCGGTCTGCATAGACCGTGATAACGACGGGGATAATCAGACCAACGTCGTTCTTGGTGCGTTCATTAAATTCCTTAGTGAACGCCATGATGTTGACACCGTGCTGACCGAGAGCCGGACCAACAGGCGGTGCCGGGGTAGCCTTGCCAGCGGGTATCTGCAGCTTAATAAAGCCAGTAACCTTCTGAGCCATTTTTTTGCACCTCCAAAATTCGTGGTTGATGGCGGTGTACCGAAGCTCTGCGATACACCTCCCACAGGGGACAAGCCCCTCATAACAGCAGGCGATGCCTGCGTATTACCTTGTGGATCATTCCACCGGTTCCACCTGGTTAAGACCAAGTTCAACCGGCGTTTCGCGTCCAAACATCGAGACCTTGACGCGCAGGAGACTCTTGTTCATATCGATCTCCTCCACAGTCCCGACAAAGCCGTCCAGCGGCCCATCGATGATCAGGACAGAATCACCGACTTCGTAGGAGACTTCCAGCTTTCTTTCTTCAATACCGAGACGGATGACCTCTTCTTCGGAGATCGGATCCGGCTTCTGGGAATTTGTACCGACGAAACCGGTGCAGCCGCGCACATTGCGCACCACATACCAGGACTGGTCGGTCATTACCATTTTGACGAAAACATAGCCGGGGTAGACTTTGCGTTCGACTTCCTTCTCCACACCGGAATCATCGACTTCAACGACACGCTCGGTGGGGACGCGGATCTCTTTGATAAGATCCTGCAGATGAAGGTTGTTTACTTTTGTTTCGAGGGTGGACGCTACTTTGTTTTCATACGCAGAATAGGTATGAACAACGTACCATTTTGCCTCTTCCGACATACTGCACACCTTGCCTTTCCGGTTTCAGGAATCAAGCCCGGGCGGATACGGCTGTTAAGATCAGCCGGCCACGTCCATTACAAGGCCCAACAGGCCCATGAAACCCAGGTCGAGTGCGAAAATAAACAGGCCGACGATCGCAACGGTCGCCAGAACTACGCCCATGTTCTTGAAAACATTTTTGGGCGTGGGCCAGGTGACGCGGGTAGCTTCACCTTTGCAGTCGCGGAAAAATTTCAGCGCTCTCTGGCTCCATGCTGCAAAAGCAGACTGCTTCTTCGCGGGCTTCTTTTCGGCTTTATCTTCCGCAGCCTTTTTGATTTCTTTTGCCATTTACAGCACCTCTTTCTGAATGCAATCCCACACGGTCACAGATTACTTGGTTTCTCTGTGAACAGTGTGCTTACGGCAGAAGCGGCAATACTTGCTCATTTCGATTCTGTCGGGATCGTTCTTCTTGTTCTTCTTGGTGTTGTAGTTGCGCTGTTTGCACTCCGTGCAAGCTAAAACGATTTTGACTCTCATGACGGCACCTCCCGTTATACGGAAATATTTTGGCTTTCTTGAAATACGCACCGGGTTGTCCGCATTTCTCAAGCCGGCCTCCCTCGAAAAAAAGGGCACAAAAAAAGAAGCCCCATATCGAGGTATAACTATACTACCACATATAGTGGTGGTATGTCAAGCCTTAAATATGGGATTTCTCATGTTTTTTTGTAATTTTTTCAGGTTTTTACTGGCGGGGCATGCTTTCTTTGGAAACAGACATGGCAGAAGTGGGATCGATCTTCTTTTTCTTCTCTGCCTTCACCTTTTTGCCCTGCAGTTTGCGGGCGGCGGGAGCGGTATCACGCAGGTCACCTTCCAGCTTTTCCAGCAGAGCGGCATAAGCGTTTGCTTCCATGGGAGTGATGAGAGCGGCGGTGATGATGGAACGGGTATCGCGGTCGCCGTTCTTGTAGTTATCGCAAAGAACAGCGGCGGCCTTGGCAGCCAGTTCGGAGGAAGCCTTGGTGGAGAACAGCTGCTCCAGCTTGGGCAGTACGTTCTTGCGGGCAAAGTTTACTTCGCGCACTTGGCCGTACACAATACGGTCATCATTCATTTCCTGCTTCAGTTCCGGGAACACGGCGCAGAGACGGTTGAAGAAGAACACGGGCTCGATGTTGTTTTCATCCTCGGTCTTCTTTTTACGCTGGCGCAGCTGCTGCACGTTTACGGTGCGCTGGGGACCACGGATGGTATCGGTAAAGTCGTTGGCGATGCTCTGGGCGTCG
>JAFYOA010000251.1 GCA_017547865.1 Clostridia bacterium | reverse complement strand
CTGGATGTTCCCCATGCAGAGGCATTGTGGATCGCCCGGCGCATCAAAGAAATGCTGGAAAGCGGGTTTACCGTTTCGGATCACGGGGAAGAGCGCCCTGCTCGCCCCGGGGATTTTTGTGTGCTGCTGCGTGCCGCTAACCGCACCGCCCATACCTACGCTTCGGTGATCACCGAGGCGGGTGTGCCTGCCAAGGCCACCCTCACCGGCTCCTTTTTTGGCGCGGCGGAAATCCGCTTGGCCTTGTCTTTTTTGCGCGCCATCGATAACCCGGCACAGGATATTCCCCTGCTTGCCATGCTGATGAGCCCGGTGTACGGCTTTACCCCGGATGAAGTGGCAAAACTGCGGGCAGATACCCGCAGCGATGCATTGGTGACCTCCCTGACCAAACACCCGGAAAACCCAAAATGTGCCCGGGTGCTGGAAGACCTGGAGACCTGCCGCCGTTTGGCTGGCACCATGACCAGCGAAATGTTTTTGAATTATCTTTTGGAAAAGACCGGCCTGGAAGATGTGGTGCTGGCGATGGAAGACGGCCCCGCCAGGCTGGAAAACCTGCGTATGCTGCGGCAGTACGCCGCTTCTTACGAGAGCTCCGGCTACCACGGTGTCAGTGCTTTCCTGCGCTTTATCGACCAGCTGGCTGCCCGTAAGGGGGATCTGGAAGCAGCCGATCCTCTGGCCGATACCGCCGATGCCGTGAAGATCATGAGCATCCATAAATCGAAGGGATTGGAATTCCCTGTTTGCATTGTGGCGGGCTGCGGCCGGCAGTTTGTTACACCTTCGGCCGATGCCGCCGTTCACCCGGAGCTTGGCCTGGGCCTGAAGCTGCGGGATGCGGAAGCGCCTGTGCGCTACACCACCATGCCCCGGGATGCCATTCTGACCAAAATTGCCCAAAGCGAACTTTCGGAAGAGCTGCGGGTGCTGTATGTTGCCCTGACCCGCGCCCGTGAAAAGCTGATTATGGTTGGCTCTCTGCGGGACCGGGAACGAACGCTGTCTGTTCTTTCTGCCCGGCTGGGCAATGGGGAAAAGGTGAGCCCGTATGCGGTGAAAAGCGTGCACAGCGTGATGGATTGGCTGCTGCTGTGTGCTCTGCGCCACCCGGACGGCGCCCGCCTGCGGGAACTGTGCGGCCGGGGAAATGAAATTCTGGCGCCCGACGATGCCCCCCAGTGGAAAATTACACTTCCCGCTTTGCCGGAGGAACCGGATGCCGAAGAACAGCAGCAGGAAGTTCCTGCCCTGCCGGACGAGGCTTTTCTTGCCAAACTGAGAGAAAATGCCGCCTTTGTGTACCCCTGGGAGGGCATCAACGCGCTGCCTTCCAAGGTGGCGGTGACCACCATTGCCGAAGCCCACGAGCCCGGGGAATACCCGCTGGCTGTGCCGGCGTTCCTGCAGGCAAAGGAGATGACACCCGCCGAGCGCGGCACCGCGGTGCATGCATTCCTGCAGTTTTTGGATTTGCAGATCGACCCTGCCATGCTGGAAGCCGAATGCGAACGGCTGGTGGAACAGCGCTTTATTACCCAGCGCCAGCTTTCGGCGGTGG
>JAFYOA010000250.1 GCA_017547865.1 Clostridia bacterium | reverse complement strand
TAAGTAATATGGTTAATAATAAACAATTCTACAATGATAATGTAATACTAAAAAGCAAAATCGCAAGTCCTGTATTCTCTTTTTTGTAATATTTTTACATATATTTGACTTTACTGTGACGGCAAAATTGTTTTTCACAATGCGGAGAAAGTCTGCCAGTGTAAGCTTTTTATCTTCAAACACGATCTGCCGGATGGCGTAGAGGGAATCAATCATGGTAGCGGTGCCCAGCATGGAAAGGGTAACGGTGCTGTATTTTGCGCCGCCCTCCGTCACATCCATTCCCTGCTCCAGGCAGCCGTCGATGGTGGAAGAATAGAGAACCAGAGGGGACATCTCGCACCAGCGCTTTTCGGATTTGTTTTTGATGGCGGTGATCTTTTCGTGATAAGCTTTTACATCGGCGGTGAACTGCCGGTAAAAGTCTTCGTAGGTGCAGCATTCCGCAGCGGTAGCCATGGTCTGCAGAAGAATACGGGGCAGGCTGATCCAGGTATCCGCACGGGTGCAGACTTCCGTGCCCTGCAGAACGATCTCGTGGCAGCCGCCGCCCACATACATACGGGCGTCTTCCACGCTTTGGCCAAAACGTGTGCGGGCGGGAATAAGCACATCGTCGTTGTGCATCATTACGGTGGGCAGCTCCGCCATCTGCAGGCGGGAGATTTTCTCGAGATATGCCTTGGGGTGTGCTTTTGAAATACGGCAGTTGATTTTTGTGTTCACCGTGCGCAGTGCAAGAACGGTGTCCAGGATCAGCTCGGTCAGCGGATTGTAAATGATGTTTCCGTCGCGGTCGCAGCCGCCCAGTTCAATGGTGGTGGAGGTTTCGTAATATCCGGTGGCGGCTTCAAAGCGCACTTCTGTGTAAAGAAGAAGCTGGGCGATCAGCGCCTGGGCTTCTTCCGGGGTGGTGCGGCCGGTGGCCAGGTCGGCTTCGTACAGGGGCAGCAGCATGCGGTCCAGCTGGCCAAATGTGCTGAAGCCGATTCCGTCGATGGAACCGACACATTCCCTGTAAAACAGTACCGTGCACATGCCTTCGTAGAAGGTGGCCGGGGGATTGGCGGGCACGTTTTCTGCGGCAGCGGCGATCTTCTCAAAATGTGCTTTTTCTTCCGGAGAAGATGCGGCGGCAGCCAAACGGCAAGCCTCTTCTTTAAAACGCTCTGCCAGGCGAAGGAGCGCTTTGTTGGCGCGAATGACACAGCGGTAAAATTCCTGCTTTTTGAGATCATTGCAGGCGGCGAGTTTTTCTTCCGTCTTTTGGATGATGCCGTTCAAACCCAGGCGCAGCAGGGTATCATAGCCGGGGCAGTGGTGGTCAATGCTGACGGGGTTGTAGGTATGAAGAAAGGCTTCATCCATATCCTCCTGTACCTCATGGAGATACGGATGGATCCATTGGTCTGCGGTGCGGTTGTTCCAAAAGCAGCCCACCGGTGACTGCAGACCGCCCCAGCTGTGACGGGGACGACCGGAGGAAATCTCGAAAAAGAAATCATTTTCTTTAAACAGATGCACGGGGCATTCTTCTGTAAGCAGTTCGTAGGTGCGTGTTTTCCGCTCGTAAGAGGAAACGTCGGTGCATTCCTCTGCCAGCTGCTGCAGTTTTTGCAGAAGGGGTTCTGTGCAGGGGTCAAAGGTACTGTAATAGCTGTCCAGCTCCTGCTCCATAGATTTTCTATAAACAGAAAGTTCCATATCGGTATCTCCTTACGCTTTTTTCACCGGCACAGTTGTCATGCTTTGAATGGTGGCAATCCACTCTTCCACGGTGGCGCTTTCCGGGAAGGTGAGATCCTGCAGCAGGTAATCTTTGCCCAGCATGGCGGCTTTGCCGGAACCCAGCGGGTGGTAGGGCTCCACATCGATGCCCAGCACATGCCGCAGGCGGTTGGCGGTACCGGCAATGCCCGCAAAGTGCTCCGGGGTGTCGTTCACCGTGGGAATGATGGGGCAGCGCAGTACGGTGCTGCAGCCCAGTTCATCCAGCAGGAAGAGATTCTTCAGAATCCGCTCGTTGGAAACACCGGTGTACTGCCTGTGCAGTTCCGGGTCGGTCAGTTTATAATCGAAAAGGAAAATATCCACCAGCGGTGCCAGTTCCCGAATCGTTTCTTCCGGGGCAAAGCCGCAGGTCTCCATGCAGGTGTGCAGGCCTTTTTCTTTTGCGGCTACCAGCAGTGCTTTTGTGAAGGCGGGCTGAGCCAAGGGTTCGCCGCCGGAAACGGTCATCCCGCCGCCGGAAGTTTTGTAAAAGATCTCGTCTTTCATCACCTCGGCCAAAGCATCTTCCACCGTAATGGTGTAGCCGGATTTTTCCAGCGCGCCGGCAAAGCAGGCAGCGGCACATTCGCCGCAGCGGTCGCAGTTTGTGCGGGTGTACCGGTGGCCGTTTTCATCGAGAATATGCCCGCTCTTGCGGCAGGCAGAAGCGCAGGCGCCGCAGCCAATGCACTTGCGCGGATCGTATAAAATATCCGGCAGGGCGGATTTTGATTCCGGGTTGTGGCACCACAGGCAATTTAAGGGGCAGCCTTTCACAAACACGGTGGTGCGGATACCCGGCCCGTCGTTTACACAGAATTTTTGTATATTGAAGATCGTACCGTCCATGGCAGAACCTCCCCGGTGTGATTATGATTTCATTATAGATTCTGTACCGGGCTTTTGCAAGCGGTGTTTTTATTTTGTGCAGAGATTGCATTCTGCGGGTGGCTGCGCTATAATGCAGGCAGAGCATATTTTTAAAAATAAGGAGGAACGTGCATGAACGCCTCGTTTGATATTCTCTGCCGCGACCTGCGCACGCTGGGTGTGTACCCCGGCGATGTGCTGATCGTCCACTCCTCGCTCAGTTCCATGGGCTATGTGGAAGGCGGCGCCGAAACGGTGATCGCCGCCCTGCGTGAGGTTCTGGGGGAAGAGGGAACGCTGCTGTTCCCGGCTCTCAGTTTCCGCACATCCTGCGCGGATTCCATCTTTTCTTACCACGAGACACCGGCCTGCATCGGAAAGATCGCCGAGACTTTCCGTACCATGCCCGGTGTGGTGCGGAGTTTTCATCCCACCCATTCCGTCAGCGCTATTGGCAAATATGCCGAAGAGCTGACCTGCGACCATGGGATGGACGACACGCCTCTGGGAGAACATTCTCCCTACCGCAAACTGCCGGCCTATGGGGGAAAAATCCTGATGCTGGGCTGCTCTGTGCGCAGCAATACTTTTATGCATGGTATGGAAGAAGCCGCCGGTGTTTCTTACGTGCTGCGGGGCTACCAGGCCTTTACCATGACAGACAAAGACGGCAATACCGTGGTGAAAAACGTGCGCCGCCATAACTTTAACCGCCCGGAAGGCGCGCTGCTGCAGCGCTACGACCGCAGCGTGGATGTGCTTGGCC
>JAFYOA010000249.1 GCA_017547865.1 Clostridia bacterium | reverse complement strand
TGTGGCTGGGCGGCGACCACTACAAGTGGCGTGCCATGCGCACCAACGGTGTAGAAGAAAAATACATCACCGGCGATGCTTCTCCCCGTGAGAAGTTCCGCGTGTGGGCCAAAACCCTGCCCAAAGCCATCGGCAACCCCCTGTACCACTGGACTTACCTGGAACTGAAGCAGTATTTCGGCATCACCGATTTTCTGTGTGAAGAAACCGCCGATGCGATCTTCAACAAGTGCAACCAGATCCTCGCCCGGGAAGACATGGGCGCCCGCGGCATCATCGAACAGTCCGGCGTTAAGCTGATCTGCACCACCGACGATCCCATCGACGACCTGCGCTGGCACAAGATCATTGCCGAAGACGAGACTTTCTCCGTGAAAGTTCTGCCCGCCTTCCGCCCCGATAAAGCCCTGAACATCGACAAGGCCGGTTTTGCAGATTACATTGCCACGCTGTCCGAAGTTTCCGGCACCGCCATTGTGGATTTCGATTCTCTGTGCGCCGCACTGGAAAAACGCATCGCCTTCTTTGATTCCATGGGCTGCCGCGCCAGCGACCACGCCCTGGACGCCCCCATTTACAAGGCTGCCACCAAAGAAGAACTCACCGCCATTCTGCTGAAGGGCCTGAACGGCGAAGTGACCGCCGACGAAGCCGAAGCCTACCGCACCGGCCTGCTGCTCTTCCTGGGCAAGCAGTACCACGACCGCGGCTGGGTGATGCAGCTGCACTTTGGCTGCATCCGCAACAACAACACCAATATGTTTGCCAAGCTGGGCCCGGATACCGGCTTTGATGCCCTGAACAACTCCAACGGCGCTCCCCGCCTGGCCGCTCTGCTGGATTCCATGGAAAAGACCGGCGACCTGCCCAAGACCATCCTCTATTCCCTGAACCCCGGCGACAACGAAGTGATCCTCACCATCGCCGGCTGCTTCCAGTCTCCGGAAGCCCTGAACAAGATCCAGCTGGGCTCCGCCTGGTGGTTCAACGATACCAAGCCCGGTATGGAAAAGCAGCTGCGTGACTATGCCTGCCTCAGCGTTCTGGGCAACTTTGTGGGCATGCTCACCGACTCCCGCTCCTTCCTCTCCTACACCCGTCATGAATATTTCCGCCGCATTCTCTGCAACTTCCTGGGCAACATGGTGGAAAGCGGCGAATACCACGACAACGTGGAATACCTGGGCAAGATGGTGCAGGATATTTCTTACAACAACACCGTGAACTACTTTGGCTTTGACGTGAAGTAAGCCGCAACACAAAATAAAGGGCATTCTGTAGGGGACGATGCTCGTCATCGGCCCGTTCAAACCGGCAGAATCTTCTGTTTTTTCGCTTCTCAGGGGACGCCCTCACTTGCAGGGCTTCCCCTCTTTCACAGCGAGCTGTGGAATTCACCCTTTGCGGAGCGCTTCTCAGAAAAGGAGTTTCGCATTCTGCGGAACGCGACTCGGAGGCACTTCCCCCAAGCCCCCCGCCACTTTCGAGAAAGTGGACAAAGCTTTTACATTATCTCATTTTAAGTCTGTGAGGTTCATTATGGAACGACTGAATTACCAGACGCTGAAAAACATCGGCGCCAAGGATTATGTACTCCCCTCTGCCCCGGAACGCGTTCTGCAGTTCGGCGAGGGCAACTTCCTGCGCGGCTTTGTGGATTATTTCTTTGATAAAGCCAACGAAGCCGGCAAATGGCAGGGCAAAGTGGCTATTGTACAGCCCATTGCCAAGGGTCTTACCAAAACCATCAACGAGCAGCAGGGTCTGTACACGCTCTACCTGCGCGGCAGCGAAAACGGCGAAAAGATCAACCGCCGCCGTCTTATTTCTTCTGTCAGCCGCTGCATCGATCCCTACGATGATTTCGGCACCGTGCTTGCCTGCGCAGAAAACCCCGACCTGCGCTACATTGTAAGCAACACCACCGAAGCCGGCATCGCCTTCGACCCCCAGTGCGGTTTTGACGACGATCCGCCTGCCTCCTTCCCCGCCAAGCTCACCGTATTTTTGTACGAGCGTTACCTGGCTTTTGCTGCCGATCCGGAAAAGGGCTTTGTGATCCTTTCCTGCGAACTGATCGACAACAACGGCAAGGAACTGGAACGCTGCGTGAAGAAGTATGCGGAATACTGGGAACTGGAAGCTCCCTTCGTGCAGTGGCTGGACGAAGCCTGCCTGTTCTGCTCCACCCTGGTGGACCGCATTGTGACCGGCTACCCCAAGACAGAAGCCGCCGCCCTGAACGAAGAAAACGGCTACGAAGACCAGCTGCTGGACACCGCCGAAGTTTTTGGCTTGTGGGTAATTGAAGGCCCCGAATGGCTGGAAAAAGAACTGCCTTTCTGCGGCATCGGCGAACCCATCATCGTTACGCCCGACCACTCCCCCTATAAAAAGCGCAAGGTGCGTATCCTCAACGGCGCACACACCTCCATGGTGCTTGGCGCTTACCTTGCCGGGCAGGACATTGTGCGCGACTGCATGAACGACGATGTGATCCGCACCTTTATGAACACCGCCATCTTCGACGAAATCATTCCCACCCTCACCCTGCCGGAAGACGAGCTGAAGGAATTTGCCGCCTCCGTGCAGGATCGCTTCAAGAACCCCTTCATCGATCACGCACTTCTCTCCATTGCGCTGAATTCCACCTCCAAGTGGAAAGCCCGTGTACTGCCCAGCGTGAAGGAATACATTGAAAAATTCGGCAAGGTTCCGCCCTGCCTTACCAAGAGCCTGGCTTTCCTCATCGGGTTCTACCATTGTGATACCTACGAAGGCGGCGCCATGACCGGCAAGCGCGGCGAAGAAAGCTACAGTATTCAGGACGACGAAGCCGTGCTGAAGTTCTATGCCGCCCACAAGAATACGCCTGCCGAAGAACTCATTCCTGCCGTGCTTTCCAATGTGGAATTCTGGGGTGAAGACCTGACCAAACTCCCCGGTTTTGAAGCCGCTGTGCTGGCTGCCTATAAATCTATGCAGGAAAAGGGCGCTTACGAAGTGATGAGGACAGAGGCATGAACGATCTGATCCGTATTCACGAAAGCGATAACGCCGCTGTAGCCCTGCGGGACATTGCCGCCGGGGAAACCGCCCGGTGGGCCGGGGGCGAACTGCTGTGTGTTGATGCTATTCCCCAGGGCCACAAGGTTGCTTTGCGCAATATTGCCGCCGGCGAAAACATCATCAAATACGGCTTTCCCATTGGCCACGCCAAAAGCGATGTGGCCGTGGGCTGCCACCTGCATACCCACAACATCAAATCCAATCTTTCCGGTGCGTTGGAATACACCTACACCCCGGATTACAAAGAACCCGCCCCGGCGGAGGGCCCCACCTTCATGGGATATCCCCGCGCCGATGGTAGCGTGGGCGTGCGCAACGAAATTTGGATCATTCCCACCGTGGGCTGCGTGAACAGCGTCGCCCGGGCCATTGAAACTGAGCTGCGGGAACGCACCGGTTACAGCGAGATTTATGCCTACACCCATCCCTACGGCTGCTCCCAGTTGGGAGACGACCAGTTGTTCACCCAGAAGTGCCTTTCCGGTCTCATCCGCCACCCCAACGCCGCCGGTGTGCTGGTGTTGGGTCTTGGCTGCGAGAACAACAACATTCCCGAACTGCAGAAAGTGCTGGGCGAAACCGACCCCAACCGGGTGAAATTCCTGGTGGCTCAGGATGTGGAAGATGAGATCACCGCCGGTGCCGAACTGCTGCTTCCCCTGGTAGAAGAAGCCAAAGCCATGCAGCGGGTGCCCTGTCCGGTGAGCAAGCTGGTCATCGGCCTTAAGTGCGGCGGCTCCGACGGTTTCTCCGGCATTACCGCCAACCCCCTGCTGGGTCGTTTTTCCGATTGGCTCATTGCCCGGGGCGGCAGCGCCATGCTGACCGAAGTGCCCGAAATGTTCGGTGCGGAGACCCTGCTGATGAACCGCTGTGTTTCTCCGGAGTTGTTTGACAAGACCGTACATCTCATCAACGATTTCAAAGATTACTTTTTGCGCCACGGCGAAAAGGTGGACGAGAACCCCTCCCCCGGCAACAAAGCCGGCGGCATCACCACGCTGGAAGACAAGTCTTTGGGCTGCGTGCAAAAGGGCGGTACCGCCCCGGTGCACGATGTGATCGCCTATGGCGACCGTGTAAAGGTACAGGGCCTTACACTGCTGCAGGGTCCCGGCAACGATCTGGTCTCTGCCACCGCCATGGCAGCTGCAGGTGCGCAGATCATTCTCTTCACCACCGGCCGCGGAACCCCCTTTGGCTGCCCGGTGCCCACCGCAAAAGTGGCTACCAACCACCAGTTGGCCGCCCGCAAACCGGGCTGGATCGACTTTGATGCCGGCAGCCTGCTGGAACAGCCTGCAGAAACCGTACTGGCCGATTTTGTAGAAACCGTGCTGGCCATTGCCTCCGGCAAGCCTGTAAAGGCAGAGGGCCTTACAAAAACCGAACTGGCCATCTTCAAAGACGGCGTGACATTGTAAACCTAACACGCAAAAGCGGCAAGACCAAACCGGTCCTGCCGCTTCTTTTTTTATTTCAGTGCATCTTTCACCGCCCGCACAAGGTTCGGGTCAGTGCGTTTAAATTCCGTTTCCGGCAGGGTTTTGTCTTCTATGGCGCCGCCAAAAACGATGGCCGGATTGTTTTCCGTGCTGGTGTCTTTCACCACACTGCGGGCAGAACCATGCAGCTGGTTCACACCGGTATAGGCGGCCAACTGCGCCGCATTTTCCGCACGAACACCCCCGCCGGGCAGAATTTCGATCTGCCCGCCGTAGGTTTGCTGCATCCGCCGCAGTTCGTCTTTTCCCGCCGGGGCGCTCACCGCACCGCCACTGGTGAGCACGCGCTTCACCCCGCAGGCGATCAGTGTTTTTATGGCAGCATCCCGGTCCGGAGTCACATCAAACGCCCGGTGAAACACCGCTTCCTTTTCCCCGCACAGCTGCACAAAGCACCGGGTTCGTGCTTCATCCACGGTTCCGTCCGGGTGAAGAAAACCGAAGGCCAGTCCATCTGCACCGGCAGCCAGCAGGGCTTTGGCATCGGCCAGCATGGCGGCGAATTCCGTTTCGCTGTAGCAAAAACCGGCCTCGCGCGGGCGCACCATACACACCACCGGCACCGTGCAGTTGGCTTTCACCACCTGCAAGGCGCCCACGCTGGGGGTCAGCCCGCCCAAAAACAGGGCAGAATTCAACTCAATGCGGTCAGCTCCACCGGCAGCTGCCTGCAGGGCGTCGTCGGCGGTGCCGCAGCACACTTCAAACAAAATGCTCATTTATCCTTCTTTTCTTCCTTGGCCACCACCGGCACAGGGGCCTTGGGGGCTTTCAGCCCAAAATAATCCATGGCGCGCTGAATGGTCTTATCCCAGAAGCGCCATTCGTGGGTGAAGCCGGCGAATTCTTCAAACTTCGCCTTCAGGCCAATTTCTTTGGCGTAGTCTTTGAATTCCAGGTAACCCTGGTACAGGAAGTCGTTCTTGCCGCAGGCAAAATACAGCTTGGGTAGTTTTTCACCGGCGGCCACACGCTCCGTAAGAATACGGCGACTGTTCTGGTAAGAAGCAAGGTAGGCTTCCGGTCTGCCGGCGTTGGCAATGGCGTTCTTCCAGCGGCGGGAACGGGCGGAATCCGGGGCATCGATATGGCTCTGCAGATCCCACGGGTAAGCGGAAAGCACCGCCGCACCGGCGAATTTTTCCGGGTGATTCAAAGCATAAATGCAGGTACCGGCGCCGCCCATGGAAAGGCCGGCGATGTAGTTATCCTGCGGCTTATCGGAGGCCGGGAACCAGTTGTACACCAGGGGCATCAGTTCTTCGAACAGATAATCGTACATATTGTAGCCCGTGGAGAAGGTGGGCCAGTTGGCGTAGTCGGCGTTCATGCCGCTGGGCATCACAACGATCACATTGCGTTCGCAGGCATACAATTCGATGTTGCTCTTGCGCACCCAGTCGCTATGGTCACCAAAGGTGCCGTGCAGCAGCCACAGCACCGGGTATTTTTTCCCGCTGCCGTAAAAATCCTTCGGGGTCTCTTTGCCCGGCAGGTTGGGCAGAATAATGGAGACCTCCGTATTATTGCAAAGGTAGCGGCTTTCAAAATTAAGATTGATCAGTGACATACGTTTTCCTCCCCGCTTTACAGCGTTTTCAATACAGACTTATTATAACAGGCTTTTACATTCAACTCCATTCACACTCTCCACAAAATTCCCCCTGCTTTTTTGGTAAATCGCTTTTCTTTCCGGCTCAAAAGACGTATAATGAGGACAGACCACAACACAGAAAGGTGATTTTTATATGAGCGATGCGATTCTCACCCAGGAGACCCGCGGTGAACTGCTGGATTTGACCCACCGGGGGCACATTGCCCTGGTGGATGAAAACAGCAAGGTGATTTACAGCGTGGGCGACCCGGAAGCGGTTGTTTTTTACAGAAGTGCCTCCAAACCGGTGCAGGCGCTGCCGGTGCTGGCCCACAAGCTGGATGAAAAATACGGGATCACCCCGGAAGAAAGCGTACTCTTCGCGGGCTCCCACGCCGGAGAATCTTTCCATGTGGAAGCATTGCAATCCATCTTCCGCAAGGCCGGTCTTTCTGAAGAAGACCTGGTGATGAACCCCGCGGTTCCTGCCAATGTTCCCGCCAACGAGGCGCGCATCCGTGCCGGAGAAGGCCCCCGCAAGTTCTTCCACAACTGTGCGGGCAAGCACGCAGCCCTTATGCTGCTGCAGAAAGAGCTCACCGGTTCTGTCAAGGATTACGAGAAAATCACCTCCCCCTGCCAGCAGGAAGTGCTGCGCACGGTGGCTGCGCTTTCGGAATACCCGGTGGAAGATGTGCAGCTGGGCATTGACGGCTGCGGCGTGCCGGTGTTTGCCGTGGGCATGAAGAACATTGCCATTGCCTTTAAGAACCTGGCCTGCCCGGATAAAATTGCCAACCCTGCCCTGCGGGAAGCTGCCGAGCGCTTTGTTCCCCGCATCCACACCTACAACCGCATGATGCGCGGCACCGGGTTTATGTGCAGTATCATCAACGAAGACCCGAACATTGTGGCCAAGGGCGGCGCCGCGGGTGTATACGGCCTGGCGCTGAAAAAAGAACGCATCGGTATTTCCTTTAAACTGACCGACGGTACCGAGGACACCTGGCCGATCATTCTGGCAGAGATCTTCCGGCAGATTGGCTACAACGACAAAGACACCATGGCCCGCCTGCAGAAGCTGAGCGACGGCATTCTGCGCAACGATACCAACGAAAACGTTGGCTTCAAGCAAGCGGTGTTCACCCTGCAAAAGCACGAATAAAAAGAAAAACTGCCCGGGAAGGCCACACCTTCTTCGGGCAGTTGTTTTTATTTTCAGCGGCACTTCCAGGTGGAAGACATGAACAGCAGCAGCATGGGGAACAGTTCCAAACGGCCGGCCAGCATATTGAAGGTCAGCAGCAGTTTGGAGAAGGGGCTGAACCCGCCAAAATTCCCCAGGGGACCCACCACGTTCAAGCCGGGGCCTACGTTGCTCAGGGTCGTCACCGTGGAGGTAAAGTTCGTGAGAAAATCGAACTGATCCAGGCTGAGCAGCAGCATGGAAATAACGAACATTCCCATATAGGTAATGAAATACATATTCACCGAACGGGAGACTTCGTGCTGCACACGTTTACCTTCAAAGTGAATCACACCCACAGCGCGGGGATGCACCAGCAGTTTCAGCTCGCGGCGCACGCCTTTGAACAGCAGGATAATGCGGCTTACCTTCATGCCGCCGGCGGTGGAACCCGCCGAGCCGCCCACAAAGATCAGCGCCACCAGGATCATCCGGGAAAATTCCGGCCACTGGTTGAAGTCCGTGGTGGAAAAACCCGTGGTACTCATAATGGCTGTCACCTGGAAAAATGCATGGTTCAGTGCTTCCGGCAGTTCTCCCACCATGCTCCAGATATTCACCGTGATGAGTAGGGTAGATATCATTGCAATGCCCACATACACCCACAGTTCCTCACTCTTGAAGAAATCTTTGGGGCGCCGGGCGTAAATGCAGTAATACAGGTTAAAGTTGATGCCGAACAGCAGCATGAACACCGCCACCACCACCCGGATATAAGGTGAAAAGCTGGCCATGGAATTGTTGCGGAAACCAAAGCCGCCGGTACCGGCCGTAGACAAAGCTGTATTGATAGCTTCAAACCAGCTCATTCCGCCGCCCAGCAGCAACGCCAGCAGAATCAGCGTCATCACGATATAAATACCGTACAGCACCGCAGCGGTGTCTTTCATGCGGGGGCCTAATTTATTGACAGAAGGGCCTGTACTTTCTGCCCGCAGAAGATAAATGGAATGACCGCCCACCAGCGGAATAATGGTAAGAACAAACACCAGCACGCCCACGCCGCCAACCCAGTGGGTGGTGCTTCGCCATAAAATCGATGCATGAGAAAGCTTTTCCACATCGGAGAGAATGGTGGCGCCGGTGGTGGTAAAGCCGGAGACCGTTTCAAACAGTGCGTCTACGTAAGAAGGTATTTCGCCGCCCAACACAAAAGGCAGGGCACCCAGAAAACCCAGCACCGTCCAGCTCAGGGCCACGGTGGTAAAGCCTTCCCGGGCATAAAAAGCGGTGTTTTTCGGCTTCAGCTGCCGCAGGGCGCCGCCCACAGTCAAACAAATCATCGCCACCACGGCATAGCTGGTCCAAATCGCTTCGCCGTACACCAGGCCGGCAATCATCGGCAGGCAGAGAAACAGCGACTCCATGCAGATGACCCAGCCGAGAATATACAAAATCATTCGAATATTCATGCCAAGTTCCTCACGCCAGAATATCGCTTAGATCATTCAGGCCGGTATTGGTGGTCACAATGATCACGGAATCACCGGCATGCATGGCATCGCGGCCGCGGGGAATGATGGAAGTCCCCTGGTGCGTAATGCTGCATACCAGCAAATTCGGCTTAATGTTCAATTCCTGCAGGGGCACACCCACCAGCGGAGAATTGGCCCGCACATGGAACTCCAGCGCTTCGGCCGCGCCGTCTCCAAGAATATGCAGGGTCTCCACATTGGAGCCCACGGAGTTTTGGGTGGCACGAACGTACTGCGCCAGCAGTTCCACCACCACGTTTTTGGAATAAACCACCGAGCCCAGGGGCAGGTGATTGATCACTTCATCGAAGGTAACATGGTTGATCTTGGTGATCAGCTTGGCCTTGGAACGGGTACCAACGTACAGCGAGAGCATGACATTTTCTTCGTCCATATCCGTCAGACTTACAAAGCACTGGGCGCTGTCCACGCCTTCTTCTTCCAGCAGTTTCTTATCGGTGCAGTCACCCTGAATGATGGTGGCACCGGGCAGCAGTTCACACAGTTCCATGGCACGGGCAGGGTTCTTTTCAATGATTTTCACAGCCATGCCTTCATCCAGCAGAATATGGGCCAGATAATAGGAAATGCGTCCGCCGCCTGCAATGATAACGGATTCGATGGTATTGTTTTTCAGCCCGAGATAGGCAAAGAATTCACCGGTCTTGCCCGGGGGCACCACCACGGTAATATCATCGCCGCTGCGCAGCACAAATTTACCGTTGGGAATCACCACTTCGCCGTTTCGCTCCACCATGCAAATCAAAACGCCGGATTTGCGCAGATAAGCGATTTCTTCCAGTGCTTTGCCGTCCATTTTGCACTTTTCCGGAATACAAACCTGAATTAATTCCACTCGCCCTTTGTTGAACGTTTCCACGTTGATGGCAGAGGGGAAACGAATGTGACGGGAAATTTCCTGCGCGGTAACCAGTTCCGGAGAAATAGCCAAAGAAAGGCCCATTTCATCCCGGAAAAAGCGAATGTCATCCATATAATACGGGGTACGCACACGGGCAATGATGTTCTGTACGCCAACCTGCTTGGCGATCAGACAGCACAGCAGGTTCACTTCGTCTGCTGCCGTGGTGGCAATCAGCATATCCGCGGTTTTAACGCCGGCCTCCACCTGGGTCTGGTAGCTGGCACCACTGCCCTCCACACCGTAAACATCCAGGTAGCTGCTCAACTGGTTCAGCTTTTCCGGCCGTGTATCGATAACGGTGATATCATGGCCGTCTTCGGCCAGTTCTTCCACCAGTGTGCTGCCGATTTTACCACAGCCCACAACAATGATCTTCATAGTATCTCTGTCCTTTTTCTATAAAATCAGCCCTGCAGTTCTTTTGCAAGTGCACGGCAGGCAGCCAGCTGTTCTTCGGTGCCTTCCACCGCAAACACAGCCGCGCCTTCGCAGCCCCAAATGCCGCCGGCAGCCATCAGCGTAGCCTGCACGCCCAGCAGGGCTTTCAGCGCATCGATCTCCGTCAGGGCTTCGCCGGGCAGGGGCAGCAAACCGGGGCCGGCGTGGCCGGGGTCGTTTGCCAAAGCAGCGGCTTTGGCCATGGTAGTGCCAATGCGCTTTTCCACGCCAACAGGCACCAGAAGTTTTGCCTTGCGGCCAACAGCGGCCCGCAGTGCAAAACCGGCCGTACCCAGCACCGGGCTGCCGATCAGCACAGCGGTCTCGCCGGTGGCAAGATCCAGCGCGTTGGCACCCTTCAAAATCACATCACCGTGGCCCAGCGTATCACCGATATCGGCAATGGTTTTGCCTTTCAGATACACGCCTTTTTCAATGATCACATCACCGATAAATTCACCGGCGTTTTTTCCGGCAGGTTTTACGGCGCCGCGCATAAAGCCATCGGCACAAAAACCTTCGGCGCAGCCCAACTGTTCCAGCACCAGGCGGGCAACATGGGCATTGGTGGTGCCGGCCACAACCACCAGACGGTTCTCCTTCATGGCGGTCTGCACGTCTTCTCTGGCCACCACCGCACGGGCGATCAGTTCTTTTCCCTGGTCCGGGGTCAAAATCAACTGCATGGAATGTTTCATACGTTCTCCTCCGTTTGCAAATGCGCAAAATGGCCCCCACAAGGAGACCATTCGCATGGTTTTATCAATCTTTAATCCCCTTGGCGGCGCTGCTGTACAGCACGCGCAGGGTTTCTTCATCCGCCAGGCCGGTCACTTCCAGGCCGTTGTTTTCCTGGAAACCCTTCACGGCTTCCTGGGTTGCGGCACCGTAATAACCATCGTAGGTGGAAACGGTGAGATAGCCCAGAGAATAGAGCTTTCTCTGCATCATATACACTTCGTCGTTCTCCTCACCGGGCTCCAGGGGCTCGTAAGAAACCTGGCCGACCGAGGTGGTGGGATCCTGGCTGTGGTACTCCAGCAATTCGGGGTAAGCGCTGCCGGCCATGGTGGTGGCCAAAGCAATCACTGTGCGGCCCATACGGGTGCACTCAGCCTCCGCAATCACCACAACGTGCCCGTTGACCACTGCATTCAGCCCGGCATAAGAGTTCTTCAGCTGGTCGGCTACATTCTGGGTGCAGAAAATAAAGTCGGGGTTCAGCGCCCGCAGCATAGCGGGGTCGTACTTCTCCCGCTGGCCGGCAAACACGTTATCCAGGCCGGCGGAATCCATCACAGAATCCAGGAACATGCCGCCCACAACGCCGTGGCCTTCCAGGTCAAAGAGGATTGCCGCGGTGGTCACCACACCGTTGGTATCGGGAATAATACGCTCAATATCATCCAGCGTCTGGCAAATATCCAGCGCCACTTTGGAACCATGGGTATAACCGGTGGAGGCACCCGCAAATACGGTGCCCACTTCGCTGTACATTCTTTCAAAATCCGCACGGTCTGTGGGGGCGGCCACGTAAGCCACCTTCAGGCCGTTTTCCTGCAGCAAGGTACGGGTCGCTTCCGGGGTATCGGCCTCTGCCAGCACCACATCGGGTTCCAGGGCAGTCAGGCTTTCCAGAGCATTCGTATCCACCTTGGGAGTTTCGGCGTAATAGGGCTGGGTGCACTCAGCGGTCACACCCACCACCTGGGTTTCGTACCCCAGGGCCAGGGCCACGTCTGCCAAAGAAGCAGACAGCACCACCACTTTTTCCGGGCGGGAAGAAATTTCAATCCCCAGCAATTCCACAGGGTAATCCTGTTCTGCTGCGCCGCTTTCCACGTTCACCGGCGGCTGTTTGCAGCCGGTCAGCAGGGTAAGAAGCATCAGCACGGCCAGACAAGCAGCCAGCCAACGTTTCCGATTTTTCATAAATAACGATCCTTTCTTTACCGGGTCTCCGTATTTTCCGGGTGGAAATTCGGCAGATATGCGCCGTTTTCCCACAGTTTTTTCTGTAATTGTTCCACAGGCACCGCCCGCGGGCTGTTTTGCAGTTTCACTGCCAGGGCCGCCGCTGTTCCCGCGGCCTCGCCCATAATGTAGCAGCAGGCCATTACACGTACAGACGCCTGCATGCTTTTGTCTGTACCGGCGCACTTACCGGCCACCAGGGCATTGGCAAGCCCCTGGGGCAGCAGCATGCGGTACGGCAGGCCATAGCTTTCGCCCTTGCCGTAACGAAGATTGTAAAAATCCGCTTCAAACGCTTCGTGGTCGCCCATTTCGGCGGTGGCGGCATGCATATCCACCGGGTAATTGTACCGGCCGATCTCATCCGTAAACACCGCACGGCGGCGAAAATCCTGCACGTTCAAAGTATAATCGCAAAGGATACGCCGGCTTTCCCGAATACCCATCACATCGGCGGTAGCACGCAGCCGGGCATCTTCAAACCCGGGCACATAGCGCCGATAATAGGCTTCGTATTCCGCCAGCAGCTTCCGCTGGGCGATCAGCGCCTCGGTCACGGTGGTTTCATCGGTGTTGTCCACACCAAAGGCATGGCCCACATTGCCGCCGCCCGTGTGTTCACCGGTACGCCACACGCCGGGCAAATGCCGGTCATCCACCGAAAGCACACCGTCCTGCACGGCCTGGGGAATGGCTTCTCCCTGCCACAGCATTTCCGGCGGTTGGTACACCTCCTGGGGTGTTTTGTCCCGGTCATCCCACCGGATATTATCCCACAAAGAGCACAGCGTACCCGCCATCATGGCACCGGTATCATCGCCTTTTTTGAAAGGCACACCGGCCAGGGCACACAGGTCGCCATCGCCGGTGCAATCGATATACACCCCGGCGCGCACGGCATAAAAACCGCCTTTGCCCCACAAAATCACCGCATCGATGCGCCCGTCTTCCACGCGCACATCCACAATACTGGTCATAAAGCGCACCGTTACGCCGGCATCCAGCACCAGCTCGTCGCTCACACGCTTCAGCAATTCGCGGTCTATGGAATTGCCGTTGTAGTATTTTCCGCCGCCCCGGGCACGCATGGTTTCCATGATCTCCTGCCCGATGCCGCCGCATAGGTCCCGCTCACCATCGGTATGGGGCATATACAGGGGCACCATGCCCGCTGTGCCCATACCACCCAGGCAGCCGGTGCTTTCTGCCAGAAAAACAGAACAGCCCCCGCGGCCGGCCGCAATGGCAGCAGCCGTTCCTGCCGGCCCGCCGCCGCCAACGAAAACATCTACGGTGTATCGAACAGGGATCGTGCGGTTATATACGATGGACTCCATGCCGCAGCCTTCCTTTTGCGCAAAGTTATACAAGTATATTGTACGACGATTGCCCCCGCATTGTCAATCCACCCGGGTAATTTCCGGCGTTTTTTCACAAAACAAGCCGGTACAGCTGGCACTGCGGCCCCCGGTATGCTACAATAATACCAAAGGAGATGAGCCGATGCACCCCTACACCCTTCGCCGTTCCCGGCGGCGTACAATCTCATTGGAGATCACCCCCACGGGGGAGATCCTCGTTCGGGCGCCCCTGCGTATGCCGGAAGCCGCCATTCGTGCCTTTGTGGAAAAGCACGCCGGATGGATTGAAAGGCACCTGCCCGCCGTGCTGGAAAAAGCCGCCGTTATGGAAGAAATCACCCTACAGCGGCAGAAGGAACTGATCGCCCGGGCGAAAGAAGAAATGCCCCGTCGGGTGGCTCATTGGGCAGCGGTGATGGACCTTTCCCCCACCGGGGTGAAAATTACCGGCGCCGCCAAACGCTTTGGCAGCTGCAGCGCCAAAAACAGCCTGTGCTTTTCCTGGCGCCTGCTGCTCTACCCGCCGGAAGCTGTCGATTACGTCGTGGTGCACGAGCTGGCCCACATTGTACACAAAAACCACCAGGCCGGTTTTTATGCTTTGGTCGCCCGGTATTTGCCGGATTACAAACAGCGGGAAGCCTTGCTGCGCCGCCCGCCGCAGAATATAAATCCATAAAAAGTACCCGCTGTTTCCAACCGGAGCAGCGGGCATCTTGTTCGTTCAGATCAGCGGGCGGTCAAAGCCCATTTCTTTCAGGAACGCTTTGGCAATGAGCATGCTGCCCACCCAGCCGGGGTGTACGCGGTCCCACATCACATAAGAGGAATGGCGGTACTGCAGATAATCGCAGAAGTCCTTCTGCAGGTCCACACAGGGCAAGCCGAATTTGGCGGCTACTTCCTTCATAATGCCGCCGTACACATCCATTTTGGCGCGCATGGCATCGGCTGTGTTGGTTTCAATGTAGTAAGGTGTCATCAGCACCATGCCCTTCACCTGGGGAAGAGTATCCTGTACCATTTTTTCCAGGTTGGCGCGGTACTGGTCTTCCGTTACATGGCCGGGCAGAGAGGGTTCATCGAACCAGCGCCACACATCGTTGAAGCCGATGCACAGCACCACCCAATCCGGGTGCAGGTCCAGCACATCGCTCTGCCAGCGGGCCAGCAAATCCACCGTGGTGTTGCCGGAAATGCCCATATTCACCACATGGAAAAGCTTCTCCGGATAACACACATTCAGCAGGGTATCCACACTGCGCACAAAGCCGTTGCCCACGCCATCCCACAGGCCTTCCCCTACGGGGCGCTTGCGGCCGGCATCGGTCACGGAATCACCCATAAATAAAATTCGGTCGCCGTTTTCAAACTTCAGCATAGCAGTTTCCTCCTTCTCATCGTTTGGTCATTTCTTCCCGCTCACGGCAAATCTCTTCATACAGCTGCCGGGCGGTCCAGTTCACGTTGTGCGGGGTCAGGGTGGCTTTCAGCGGCAGGGGCGGCACACCCGGTGCACGCAGCGCCTGCAGCACCTTGTTCAGAAAAGCGGAATCACAGCCGCTCAGCACCAAAAAAGCTTCGGCGGGGGCTTCCCCCTCATCGGTTCCGTCTTTTCCTGCCGCCAGGGCAGAGAGTGTCTGGTTCATATCCCGTGCGGTCAGCCGCCGCACACGCATCAATTCTTCCAAAGCGGCCGTATACAGGGCCGCGTTTTCTTCTGCAGTGGCATACAAAAGCGCCAGGGGGCGCGGTTTCATTGCTTTCATAAACGCAAACCTCCGGTCTGATTTTTTTCAGTGTACCACAAATTCACAGCCAATGCAACACAACTTGTACATACAGATATCAGCAGCTTCGACAAACCCGCCTTGTTTTTACTGAAATGTCGCAAGAAATCCGTCAGTTTTACTATGTAGCATTTCACCGGGAAATATGATATAATAATGCTGTGCGCCAAGGGATGGTGTAAGCCTTTGGCATGAAATGGAAAGAGAAAAAGTGAATGGTAAGGAGCAATAACATGAAATCTCAGAGTTTATTTATTCCTGGAAATTCCGTAGCCAAGCTTGGCATCATCGCCATGGAAGGCGCCAAAGAACTGGGTGCCGAGATCGATCAGTACCTGGTGAACTGGGCCAAGGAAAGCGGCATGGAAGTTCCCGGCGACACCTTCCTGGTGGAAGCCAGCTGCCCCCGTTTCTCCTCCGGCGATGCCAAAGGTCTGATTAAGTCCACCGTACGCGGCATGGACCTGTACATCGTTGTGGATCCCGGCAACTACAGCTGCACCTACGATTATTTCGGCCATCAGAACTGCATGTCTCCCGATGACCACTACCAGGATCTGAAGCGTCTGATCCAGGCAGCCAGCGGCAAGGCCCACCGTGTGAACGTGGTGATGCCCATGCTGTACGGCGGCCGTCAGCATCGCCGCAGCTACCGTGAATCTTTGGACTGCGCATATGCACTGCAGGAACTGCAGAGCATGGGCGTGGAAAATGTTCTCACCTTTGATGCCCACGACCCCCGCGTGGCCAACGCTGTACCGCTGATGGGTCTGGACAACCTGATGCCCTACTACCAGGTGCTGAAGAAGATGTTCAAGGATTTCCCGGATATGAAGACCGACCGCGAACATTTCATGATCGTCAGCCCCGACGAAGGCGCCATGAACCGCAACATGTTCTATGCCTCTGTGATGGGCGTGGACCTGGGTATGTTCTACAAGCGTCGTGACTACTCCCGCATGGTGAACGGCAAGAACCCCATCGTTGCTCACGAATACCTGGGCGCTTCTGTGGAAGGCAAGACCATCTTTGTGGCCGATGACATCATTTCCTCCGGCGAATCCATGCTGGATGCCGCCCGCAGAATGAAGGAACGCGGCGCCACCAAGTTCTTCTGCTTTGCCACCTTTGCCCTGTTTACCAACGGTCTGGCCTCCTTCGACAAAGCCTACGAAGAAGGTGTGATCGACGGTGTGTTCGGCACCAACCTCACCTACTGCCCGGATGAACTGAAGAACCGTCCCTGGTTCCATCAGGTCGACGTGGCCAAGTATGCCGCTTACTACATCTCCGCTCTGAACCACGAAGTTTCCATCGCCACCATGATCGATCCTCATGCCCGCGTGGAAGCCCTGCTGGCCAAGAAGCGTGCCGGCGAAAACGCCTGATCCATTTTCTTATAAATAACAAGAGGACAAGCAGCCGCCTGTCCTCTTTTTTATGTTCCGCAAAAGTATCCCGAACCATACATCCCGCCCCCCACTTAAATCAGCACGGGCTTTATTCAAAGGCACCCTGTAGCATACGATGCTCGCATCGTACCGTTCTTTAAACTACAGGCTTTTAAATTTACAGTTCGTGTTCGGAACCCCTCCCGGCGCGTGGTTCCGAGGTCAAGAACCTGTTGGTTTTCAGCTTTTTTAGGGGACGCCCTCTCTTGCAGGGCGTCCCCTCTTGTCTGCTTTGCAGCCAATTCCCCCCTTGCGGAGCGCTTCTCAGGCAAAAGATTTCCGCCCTCTGCGGAGGGCGACCCGGGGGCGCTGCCCCCAGGACCCCCGCAACTTTCGAGAAAGTTGACAAAGCCTTTACATTACGCGAACTGCAGGCGCTACCGCAACTGTCCACTGTCAACTTCCTTTCGGCAGCGCCCGCAAAATCAAAAAGCTCTGCAGCGTTTTACCGTTGCAGAGCTTTGGTTTTTAATTAGTCGCGGTCACGGCGATCACGACGGGGACGATCATCGCGGCGGGGACGACGGGGAGCATCGGAAATGGTGTTTTCCGGCACCATGCCATCCAGCTCGATGAGAGCGTCGCGGCGACTCAGGTTGAGACGGCCCTTATCATCG
>JAFYOA010000248.1 GCA_017547865.1 Clostridia bacterium | reverse complement strand
CGGCTTTGTTTTTGATGTTTTAACCCATGGAGAGCACGATGCCCGCCACGGCGGAAACACCGATGAAGACGATGGGGTGCAGCTTTTTGGTCTTCTTCACAAAATTGGTGAAGACGATGAGCACTGCCGCCAGGGCAATGGCTTTCCAGTTGAACACTGCCAGGCTGAAGCCCTGAGCGAAGAGATCGGTGAAGAACAGATTGGAGATGATCACCGTGATGCCGGCAGCGGCAATGAGGCCGGCAGAGGCGGGACGCAGGCCGTAGAAGGCGTGCTTCACCAGTTTGCTGTCGCGGAAGCTGTTCAGCACAGCGGCAATGATGAGAATAACGATGATGGAGGGGGTGATGAGACCCAGCGTTGCGGTAACGGCCCCCAGAATACCCATGGGAATGCCGCCGACGTTGCAGCCGGTGATATAGCCCACATAGGTGGCCATGTTTACGCCAATGGGGCCGGGGGTGGATTCACTGACAGCCACCATGTTGGCCAGGTCGTTGTGGGTGAACCAGCCGGTGGTGTCGGCCATATCGTACAGGAACGGGATGGTGGCCATGCCGCCGCCAATGGCGAACAGGCCGGTTTTGAAAAATTCAAAGAACAACTGAAGAAACAGCATTATTTTTTACCTCCCAGCACTTTCAGGGCAATGCCCAGCACAGCCGCCAGCACCACAAATACCACGGGGCTGAGGGGGGTGAAATAACTGCCGGCAGCTACCGCCAGGAACAACAGCAGGGTGGGAAGATCCACCACGGCTTTTTTGTACAGGCCAAGCACGGCGTTGAAGATGAGCACGCACACGCACACGCGGATGCCCGCCAAAGCGTGCTGTACAATGGCGATGTGAGAGAAAGTCTCGATGACGCCGGCCAGCAGAGAAATGATGAGAAGAGAGGGGAAGACAACGCCCAGGGTGGCGAAAATGCCGCCCAGAATGCCTTTGTTCTTCTGGCCGATAAAGGTGGCGGTGTTAACGGCAATGATGCCCGGGGTGCACTGGCCGATGGCAAAGTAGTCCATCAGTTCTTCCTCCGTGGCCCAGCCCTTCTTTTCCACCACTTCACGCTGCAGAATGGGCAGCATGGCATACCCACCGCCGAAGGTCATGACGCCGACCTTGGCGAAGGTGAAAAACATGTCCAGTAAAATCATAATGCGCTCCTTATAAAACAGAATGTATTATTAGTATAGCATAAAACAGAGAAGGAAGAAACCGGTATTTTAAGATTCTTCTCTGGCAAGCCTGTAAATCAGGTCGTAGGCAAAGCACAGGTCTTCCACGGTGCAGTGGTTCTGTACATAGTGGGTGGTGCAGCAAACCCAGCGCTTGCCTTTCAGTTTTCCAAATACCCGGCGGATCTCTTTTTCAAGGGTGGGCTGGTCTGCCCGGCCCAACAGAGTTTGAATGCACACACCGCCTAAAATGGCGAATTTATCCGCGTATTTTTCCAGGTAGGTGTCGTACGACATCCCGGCGCTTTCCTGCCAGGGGTGCACCACATCAAAACCAAGCTCCGCAATGCCGTCGGTCACCCGGTGGATGCAGCCATCGGAGTGCAGGCTGGCAAATACGCCTTTGGAGTGAACGTGATCCACCACCGTCTTCATGTTGGGGTAGATCAGCTCCCACCACAGCTTGGGGCTGAACAGCAGATTTTTCTGTGCACCCCAGTCATCGGAGAAATGCACCATGTCTGCACCCAGGTCAATGCAGTGATCAATGAAGTGCAGGGTCCACTGGGCCAGGCGGGCGTACAGCTCTCTCAGTTCTTCCGGGTACAGAGCCAGCCACAGCAGCTGATTTTCTATGCCGAACACCCCGTTGAAGGGCTCGAAAAAGCCGGGGGTCTGCACATAGCAAAAGCGATCCCGCTTTTTGTGGAACCGGATGGCTTCTTCAATATTCCGGTAGTCTTCCAAATCATCCGGAGAGGTGAAAATGTCCTCTTCCAGCAGCAGGTCGGGGGTCATTTCCTCGTTTTCTGCCGCAATACGGTCCAAAACGTCCTTGCGGAACGGATTGGGCCCGCCGAAAATATGAGCCATATCGAATTGATAGTGGTCTTCAAAGGCTGCCACCGAGCCGAAGGCCTCGGTCAATTCTTCCGTAAGATTGGCAGATACCCAGCCGTAAATGGGCTGACGGTCCACTTCTTTGCCCAAAATGGCATTGTGCACACGTTCTGTGCTGTTCATTGCATCGTCCTCCTGCGCGGGTTGCTACCCGCATTATAGCACAACCCGCTGCAGAATAAAACCACATTTTGCTTTTCGCTGAAGAAAATACACGGTTGCCGGCCTGTCCTTGCAGAGAAAACGTCTGTCTGCGTTTTGCATGTTTTTTATTTAAAATACGACGGTTTTCTGTTGCTTTTGCGGTGGTGCGGCTTGCAATATGGAAAAAATAAGAGTATAATCAAAGTACAATTAAACTGGTTATTCTGTGCTCTTATTCTATAAATGAAAGGATGCTGTTTCCAATGAAGTACGATTTTACTACCATTATGGACCGCCGCGGCAAGGATGCCATCGCCGTGGATATGGTCGGTGCTCCCGGCGGCTATCCCGCTCCCAGAGAAGGCTTTGATGTCATCCCCATGTGGGTGGCCGATATGAACTTCCCGGCTCTTCCCACCATTCAGGAAGCCATGATCGAGCGTGCCAAGCACCCGGCTTTCGGTTATTTCCGTCCCACCAAGGAGTATTTTGATTCCATCATTCGCTGGCACGAGACCCGCAACGGTGTGACCGGCCTGCAGCCCGAGAACATCGGCTACGAAAACGGCGTGCTGGGCGGCGTTGCCACCGCACTGAACGTGCTGTGCTCCCGCGGCGATAAAGTGCTGCTCCACAGCCCCACCTACGTCGGCTTTACCGGCACCCTGACCAACGCCGGCTACGACATCATCCACAGCCCCCTGGTGCAGGATGAAAACGGCGTGTACCGCATGGACTTTGAGGACATGGAGAAGAAGATCGTGGACAACAAGATCCATGCCACCGTGTTCTGCTCTCCCCACAACCCCTGCGGCCGTGTTTGGGAACGCTGGGAAATCGAAAAGGCTATGGAGCTGTTCAAGAAGCACGATGTGATGGTTATCTCCGACGAAATCTGGAGCGATATCATCCTCACCGGTCATAAGCATATTCCCACCCAGAGCGTGAGCGAAGATGCCAAAATGCGCACCATCGCCATGTATGCTCCCTCCAAGACCTTCAACCTGGCCGGTCTGGTGGGCAGCTACCACATCATCTACAACAAGATGCTGCTGGATCGCCACCTGAAAGAAGCCTCTCTCAGCCACTACAACGGCATGAACGTTATGTCTATGCATGCTCTCATCGGCGCTTACAAGGATGAAGGCTACCAGTGGGTGGACGAGCTGTGCGAGACCATCACCGGCAACGTGGACTTTGCCTGCAACTACATCAAGGAGCACTTTGAAGGTGTTTCCGTTACCAAGCCCGAAGGCACCTATATGCTGTTCATCGATTGCGGTGAATGGTGCAAGGCCCATGGCAAGACCGTGGACGACCTGCTGAGCGCTGCCTGGGATGTAGGCGTGATCTGGCAGGACGGCCGCCGTTTCCATGGCCCCAACCATATCCGCATCAACCTGGCTCTGCCGCTCTCCCGCGTGCAGGAAGCCTTTGAGCGCCTGGATAAGTACGTGTTCAACACTTAATTCAAAACATAAAAAAAGCCGGAGAGCAAATCTCCGGCTTTTTTATATAAATCAATTTCCTTCTTTTTCGAAGCGATCAATAAATTCTTTTTGTGAATCGGAGGAAAGATTGGAAAAGTACACGCTGTAACCTCCACGACGAACAATCAAATGGGGGTGCTTCTGGGGATTTTTCAACGCATCGCGCAGTAATTTGGAAGAAATCGCGTTGACCTGAAATTGCAGGCCACCGATTTGCAGGTATGTGTGGATCAGGGCGGCGATCTCATTCTTGTGGCTATTGATAAGGTTGGGATCAAAGCTGATATCAATGGGTTGGCCACCAAAGAACTTGCATTGCGGCAGTTTGGCGGCAGAAAGAACCATTGAAGTCGGATCGGTTTTACGGGCAAAATTGGATGCTCCGCCGTTTTTGGCGAAGGGTTCCCCTGCAAGCCGTCCGTCATATCCGGCACCCCAATTGGCACCGGAGTCGATATTAGCATCCAACGTGTGGAGTGAGGGGGTAAAGTAAAAGTTTTTGTGGTCATGGCTACGGATGATTTTTTGCAGAATTTCGGCGACATGCGCGGCGTATTTGTCAGCCGGACCGTTCTGGCCGAATTTGGAGCAGGATAGAATGTCATACCGGAGCTCTTCAAATCCGTTAAAATTCTTTTGAATAGCGGCGTTGATTTGTTCCAGCGTGTATTTTTTCTTTTCAAACACCAGTTGTGCAATGGCGCAGATTCCGTCGGATACGTTGACCATACCCATACATTCTACGGTGACGTTGTGATAAGTGGCCCCGGACATACGGTCGCAGTGCTTGGCAATGCAATCATCGGTCAACAGGGAAACAAGGCAGTCGGGGCGTGTCTTTTCGCTGATATCAGCTTGCTCCAAATACACCTGCAGAGAAACATCCAGCAGATATGTGGCACAGCGTTCAAATTCGCGGTAAAGATCGTTGAGAGTTTTTACCGGCTGCACACCAGGTACGGTCCATTCACATTCTTTTGTAATCAACGCACCGCCGTTCATAGCCATTTCCAATGCAGCGGAAACGGAAAACACGCAACCCCACATGCTGTTGAATTCTTCTCCCGGAAAACCGATGCCCATGCAGCTGTTGTTGGAGAAAGTTTTGGCTTTTTCGGGATTCACGCCTTTTTCGATCAGTGCATTTCTGCAGGCGGATTCACTGTAAAAGGTGGGCTGTCCGCGGGTGAAAAGTTCTTCATCTATCAGCGCATCCCAAATGTGTTTTGGGGTGTGCTCGGTGATTCTTGCCGCCAAAATTGGGCCGGGCAGGCAGAATTCTTTCTGACATTCAATGAGCAGTTCGGAAAGTTCGTTGTAGCATTCGCCACCTACGTTCAGCAGGCAGGCGCCGTCTGCATAGTTATTCAAAAGCTGATAAAAATTGTAAAGGATTTTTTTAGCCTCAGCTTTGGTCATGCCGTTTTGAACGGACGCAAGGTAATAGGGGTACAGGTACTGATCCAACCGTCCGAGGGATATGCTGTACCAGGCATCTTCTGCCAAAGGCGCCAAAAAATGCAGGAGCCAGACAGCCTGCAGCGCATCACGCAGATTTTCTGCAGGGGAGAAGGGAACTTTTTCCAAAGATGCCCGGATCTGCCGCAGGGTTGCGGCCTGTTCTTTACTGCAGGAGTCGAGCTTATGATCCAGTTCGCTGGTTAGTCGCGCAACGAAAGATTTGATTACGCTCAGTGTTTCTTTCATACCCAAAAGGTATGGATGTTCAGGGGCGGTTTCCAGTTCTTTATCGATGCGTTTTTCATAGTCTGCAAGGCCTTCCCGCAAAATTCGCTCATAGGGAAGCAGAGTATGACCACGATCCACCACGGTGCGGCTGCCAAACAGCTTGCTTTTTATAATGCGTTCTTCTGCATCTGTTGGGAGAATTTCATCCGTGAAAGCTTTCGGCGCACAGTATTCTTTTTGAAAAACAAACCAGCCGAACAGTTCGTCATCGTCATGCAGTTCCAACGTAAGTGCATCAAGCGCCATCCGGAATTTTTCCACAAATCGCTTTTCCGCCGGCAAGGGATCAAGCTGAGAAAAATATTGATTGCGGATGTATCGTTCAATATTACTGTCACAAAGCATGGTCATTCGCTCCTTTTGTTGCATTGTGCTTTGCATTGAATATATCACACCTGCACCACCGATGCAAGAGATTATCCTTCTTTATTTGTTTTGACAGAATCTCCGCATTGTGCCGCAAAACCCTCAGAATCTAAACCCCAACGCACCCTGTAGGGGCGGCCATTGGCCGCCTGTTTTTACGTCGCGCAGTTTCTGCAAGTCAGAAGCTGGTTGTTTTCTTCTTTTTTCAAGTTCTGCCAAAAGGGAATTGCCCCGGCTTTTTTCTTGTGTTATAATGACATCGATTAGTCTTTTTTTGGAGGAATTTGTTATGTTGTGGTTTCAGAACGATTACAGTGAAGGTGCCCACCCCCAGGTGCTGCAGCACCTGATCGATACCAATATGGAAAAGCTTTCCGGATACGGCACCGACCCCTACTGTGCATCCGCGGCCGAAAAGATCCGCACGGCCTGCGAATGCCCCGATGCCGAAGTGTTCTTTATTTCCGGCGGTACACAGACCAACGCTGTGGTGATTTCCACCATGCTGAAGAGCTACGAAGCCGTGGTGGCTGCCAAAACCGGCCACGTGAACTTCCACGAAGCCGGCGCCATTGAGTACACCGGCCATAAGGTGCTGGAAGTTCCCTCTGCCGATGGCAAGATCATTCCCGCCGAACTGGCGCAGTACATGAAGGATTTCTACAACGATGCCAACCACGACCACATGGCGTTCCCGGGCATGGTGTATATCTCTCACCCCACGGAATACGGCACGCTGTACACCAAGGCCGAGCTGGAAGCGATTTCCGCTATTTGCAAAGAATATGAAATTCCGCTGTTTATGGACGGCGCCCGCCTGGGCTACGGCCTGACCAGCTACAGCACCGATGTGACCCTGCCCATGGTGGCGGAGACTTGCGATGTGTTCTACATTGGCGGCACCAAAGTGGGCGCCCTGTGCGGCGAAGCCGTGGTGTTCACCAAGAAGAACACCCCCAAGCAGTTTATGACCATGGTGAAGCAGCGTGGTGCCATGCTGGCCAAAGGCCGCCTGATGGGCGTGCAGTTCGATGCTCTCTTCACCGATGACCTGTATACGAAAATTGCCAAAAACGCCATTGACCGCGCCGAAGAGCTGAAGGCTGTTATCAAAGAAAAAGGCCTGCCGTTCCATCTGGAATCTCCCACCAACCAGCAGTTTGTGGTGCTGGAGAACAGCCAAATGGAAGAACTGAAGAAGAAGGTCGTGTTCAGCTTCTGGGAAAAGAAAGACGATACCCACACCGTGGTGCGTTTTGCCACCAGCTGGGCCACCACCGCCGAAGACGTGGCTGCTCTGCGTGAAGTGCTGTAAGATGATTTTAAGCGGAGGTTCCCTGTGAGAACGAAATCCAATTTCCCGTGGAAGCAGTTTTTGCCGCAGCTGGCAGCGCTGGCTATTCCCGTTGCTTTGCAGAATCTGCTTTCCACCACCGCCAGTATGGTGGATACCATGATGATTGCCCCGCTGGGAGAAACCTCGGTGGGGGCGGTGGGCCTGTGCGCCCAGTTTTCCTCGTTGATGTTCAACAGCTACTGGGGCTTTATCGGCGGCGGCGTGCTGTTCTTTTCTCAGTATTGGGGCGCGAAAGATCACGACGGCATTGATCGCGCCTTTGGTATGGTAACAGCCTGCGTGATGTCTCTGGCCGCTGTGGCCATGTTTTTGGCGGTGGCTGTGCCGGAGTTCATCATGGGCGTGTACACAGATAAAACCTCCATACAGGAGATCAGCATAAAATACCTGCGCGCGGTGGGCCTGGCCTACCCGCTGCAGATTTTCTCTGTGGCCATGAGTACCCTGCTGCGTTCCACAGAGCAGGTGCGTATCCCGCTGTATGCTTCCATTGTATCTGTCAGCACGAATATTTTCCTGAACTGGGTGTTTATTTACGGTAACCTGGGCTGCCCTGCCATGGACGTGCAGGGTGCCGCGCTGGCCACCACCTGTGCGGCCGCGGTAAACGTGCTGGCCATCTATGTGCTGAGCAAAATCAAAGGTTTCCCGTATCTTTTCCACTTTAGAAAGCATTTTAAGTGGACAAAGGAGTTTGTTACAGAATTCTTCAAGCGCTGCTATCCCATTATCATTCACGAAGCCCTGTATGGCGTGGCCAATATGATCATCAACATGGTGCTGGGCCGCCAGCCGGAAGAAGCCATTGCCGCCATTGCGGTGTTCCGCACGCTGGAAGGCCTTGTTATCGGTTTCTTCACCGGATTTGCCAATGCTTCGGCGGTGCTGGTGGGCAAGTGCGTGGGCGCCGGCGAACTGGATATCGCTTACGAGCGGGCCAAGCGTATTACGGTGCTGTGCGGCGGTTTTATTTTCTGTGTATGCTTAACACTGCTGGGCGTACGTGTTCCGCTGCTTTCGGCCATGGGTCTTTCCGGAGAATCCCTGCGCATCGGCTCGGGGCTCATCCTTATCTACTGTGTCGCCGCGGTCATTCGTATGTGCAACTGGGTGATGACGGATACCTACCGTGCCTCCGGCGATGCCACCTTCGGTACGATTCTTGAACTTTCGTTTTTGTATGCCATGGTGGTGCCCTGTGTGTGCGTAGCCGGTTTGCTGCTGCACCTGCCGTTTTTTGTGGTGTTCATCTTCTGCTATATCGATGAACCCATCCG
>JAFYOA010000247.1 GCA_017547865.1 Clostridia bacterium | reverse complement strand
GTTCAATGATCTCCACCAGACGGCGGAAGGCTTCCGGCCGCTCGGCAGGAGTGAACACAGTGTGGGAAATAGCCATTGCCTGCGAGGTCTGGCAGTTGCCGATGGCGGTCATGGTGGTCATATCCACCAGGCATTCCCGTGCGGCGGTGCGCAGGCTGTCGTACAAGTCCTCGGCAAAAGCAGCCTGGGCCTTCATGCCCATGGCCTTGAACAGCAGAGCGGATTTATGGCAGATATCCATACAGGTCACGGTGTCGGTCCATTCCAAAGGAGAACGCACTTCCGTCACCGGGCACCAGTCGCCCAAACCGATATGGATCAGTCCCTGCTCATCCCGCTGGGTGGTAAGGTAATGCAGGTAGCGCAGAATGTTCGGCGCGGCAATGCGGGCGGCATCCAGCGTGCCCCGCTGCTTCCAAATATGGAAAGGCAGCGCAACGAGAGCGCCGTCCCAGGCAGGGCCGTTGCCCCAATGGAAGCCCCAGCCGCCGGTGGGCACAATGCCGGGCAGGGCGCCATCGGCCCGCTGGGCATAGCCAATGCTGCGCACCCACTGGGTGAAATTGCGCTCGGCGCTGTGGTTCATCAGCATCTGTTCCGCAGAAAGATGGGCGTCACCGGTCCAGCCATTCTTTTCACGGTGGGGGCAATCGGTGGGGAAATGATAGAAATTAGCCAGATTGGAACGCACCACCGCATCCTGAATGGCGTTGACGATGGGATCGGAACATGCAAAGGATGCCATGGGCTTCAGGTCACTGTTCATTACTTCGTAAGTCAGCAGGTCTTCGGTGGCCTGCTCTTCGGTAATGCCCATTGCCAGGCAATAACGGAAACCAAAATAGGTGAAGGAAGGCAGGTATTCTTCTTCCCCGCCCTTACAGATGTAAATCACCCGGTGGTCAAAACCGTTGGGCAGGAAACCCATGTAGTGAATATCCAGGCCGTCTTCGTACAGGCGCTCGGAGAACTGCAGGATCACCTTCTGCCCCGGCTTGCCGTTGATCTTCAACCGGCACAGACCGGCAGGGTTTTCGCCGAAATCATAGAGCCAGCCCTCGCGCAGGTCTTCATCGGCAGGCACTTCGTACACCGGCAGGGTGTCGCGGCACTTGGCCAAGCGGCTCAGCTTGCCGGGGACAACGGAAACCGGCTTCAGGCTGCGGGTGATGACAATGGGATCCACATCGTTGAGATGGGCAGCGCCGCGGGGCGTTTCCGCGGGAACAGCCGGTGTCCAGGCGCTGTCGTCAAAGCCCGGGCGGTTCCAGCCGGGAATTTCATTGCGGGCATCGTAAAATTCGCCCATACGCAGGTCATCGAGATAAATGGGAGAAGGAGCGGTTTTAAAGCTTTCGTCCGCGCCGATGGTTTCCACCGTACCGTCGGCATATTCCAGCCGCAGGGTAAGGGCCACCTTGGGGGCGCTGCGCCAGCGTGCCAGCTGGAAATCCCAGATATGGCCGCCAAAGGCGTTCTGCATGCCGTTGCCCAGCAGCAGGCCTAGCACGTTTTCGCCGGCGGTGAAATCTTCCGTCAGGTCATAGCTGTCGTAGTACAGCACTTCGTCCGGATTGGTGATGTAGGGTGCCAGCATGCCCCGGGTACGCTTTTCGCCGTTCACAAACAGCTCGTAAAAGCCCAGGCCGCAAATCAAAAGTTCGGCATTCACCGGCTTTTCTTTGCAGAAAATACCCCGGCGCAAATACGGGGCTGCCACAAAATGGTCGTAGTAGGCCATATCCGTTCCGGCACTAATAAAAGAAAGGGGGAAATCCTTCATCATATCGTTCTACCTCCCGCCGCCACAGCGGCTTTTCTGGCTTCATCATAGCAAAATCAGGCTGCTTTTGCAATATTTTTCCACCAAACAAAATATAAACATTTTGCTTTTGTTCCAACTTTTTTGCCGATTTAAAGCAGAGCGCAAAAAAATTCGCGATTGTGCTTGCCCTTCCCCAAGTTCTATAGTATGATAAAGGCAGAATGGAGTTGTATGCAACCCCTCACTTCACAAGGAGGAATCCATAATGTCCAAAAAAGTAAGACTCGGTTTCATCGGCTGCGGCGGCATTGCCAATGGCAAGCACTTCCCCGGTGTTGCCGGTGTGGAAGGCGTTGAAATGGTCGCTTTCTGTGACCTGATTGAAGAACGCGCCCAGAAGGCTGCCGAACAGTACGGCACGCCGGATGCCAAAGTGTATACCGATTACAGAGAACTGCTGAAGGACCCCACCATTGACGGTGTGCATGTCCTTACCCCCAACGTTTCCCACTGCGAGATCTCCTGCGCCGCCATGGAAGCCGGCAAGCACGTTCTGTGCGAAAAGCCCATGGCCGCCAACGAGGCCGATGCCAAGAAAATGCTGGAGACCCGGGACAAGACCGGCAAGCTCCTCACCATCGGTTACCAGTATCGTCACTTCCCCGTAAATCAGGTTGCCAAAAAGGTGATCGACGACGGTTGGCTGGGCGATATTTACTATGCAGAAGCCACGTATCTGCGCCGCCGCGGTGTTCCCACCTGGGGCGTATTCACCGATAAATCCAAGCAGGGCGGCGGTCCCCTCATCGATATCGGCACCCATGCGCTGGACCTAACCCTGTACCTGATGAACAACTACGACGTGGATTACGTTGTGGGTACCTCTTTTGAAAAGCTGGGCCGCCTGCTGGACCCCGAGCACCAGGGCCAGACCCGTGCCGACGGCAGCCAGAACAGCTGGAACAACACCACCTATGACGTAGAAGACTCCGCGTTCGGCTTTATTAAAATGAAGAACGGCGCCACCATCAACCTGCGTTCCTCCTGGGCCATCAATATGCCTTACGAACTGGGCGCCAACGGCCACGCCACCACCATGCTGGCCGGTACCAAGGCCGGTTTGGATACCGTGGACGATGTAGTTCGCCTGAACCATGTTGTTGCCGGCCAGCAGGCCACCACCATTGTGGGCAAAACTGCCACCACAGCGGGCATCAAGTCCAACGAAGCCCAGATCTTCGTCAATGCCATTCGCGGCGAAGGTGAACTCTTCGTTACTGCCGACCAGGCTTACACCGTTACCCGCATTCTGGAGGCCATCTACACCTCCTCCAAGACCGGCAAACCCGTTTACTTTTAAATAAAACAAAATTTAAGGAGCGATTGTATATGAAAAACATTGGTCTGCAGATGTATTCTTTCGGCCACGAAAAAGAAATGACCCTGGCCGAGCAGTTCAAAGCTGCCGCCGAAATGGGCTACACCAGCGTTGAACTGATCCGCAACTATCCCGCTGTTCCTGTGGAAGAACTGAAGAAGCAGGCGGACGAAGCCGGCATCGCCGTGGTTTCCGCTCACCTGGGCATGAACTGGATCATCAATGATCTGCCCTATCTTTCCAAGATGGGTGCCAAGCTGGCCATCTGCCCCGGCACCCCCTTTGCCACCAAGGAAGAAGCCCTCATCGTTGCCGCCGAACTGAACTGCATCGGCAAAGAAGCCGCCAAGTACGGCATGAAGACCGGTTACCACAACCACACCCAGGAATTCAAGCTGGATGACGGCAAGCCGCTGCTGGACTATGTGATCGAGAACACCGATCCCGAAACCGTCGTGTTTGAAATCGACTGCGGCTGGGCTTCTGCCGCCGGCATCGATCCCGTTGCTTACATCAACCAGCACGCCGGCCGCATCGCCGCCATTCATGTAAAAGAAAACGGCGCCATCGTTGGCCCCAGCGAGCCCCACTCCCGCTTTGATATGACTCCTCCTGTGG
>JAFYOA010000246.1 GCA_017547865.1 Clostridia bacterium | reverse complement strand
GTTTACGTGCCCGCGGACGACTTGACGGACCCCGCTCCCGCAACCACCTTCGCTCACCTGGATGCCACCACCGTTCTGGACCGTGGTATCGCTTCTCTGGGTATTTATCCCGCCGTGGACCCGCTGGAATCCACCAGCCGTATCCTTTCCCCCGACGTGGTGGGCAAGGAGCACTACGAAGTGGCCCGCAGCGTGCAGCGTATTCTGCAGCGTTATAAGGAACTGCAGGACATCATTGCCATCATGGGTATGGATGACCTTTCTGAAGAAGATAAGCTCATCGTTGCCCGTGCCCGTAAGGTGCAGCGTTTCCTGTCTCAGCCCTTCAGCGTAGCCGAGCAGTTTACCGGTTACGAGGGCAAGTATGTCCCGCTGAACGAAACCATCCGTGGCTTCAAGGAAATCATCGAAGGCAAGCACGATGACATTCCCGAATCTGCCTTCCTGTTCGCCGGTACCATTGATGAAGTGGTGGCGAAAGTGAAGAAGGGTGATGCCTGATGAGCACCTTTTCTTTGCAGATCGTGACCCCGGACGGCGAATATTTTGACGGTCAGGCGGAAAAGCTGGTTGTTCGTACTGCCACCGGTGATGTGTGCATTCTGCCTCAGCACTGCGATTTTGTCGCGCCCCTGGGTATGGGTGAAGCACAGGTCTTCTTTGAAGGCGGCAAGCGTACGGCAGCCTGCATTGGCGGCATGCTGGCCGTTACCGGCGGCACGGTTCGTCTGGTTCCCACCACCTTTGAGTGGGCAGACGAAATTGACCCCGAACGCGCTGAGCGTGCGGCGGCCCGTGCGCAGGAAGTTCTGGCTCAGAATAAGGTTTCTCGTCAGGAGGCTGAACTGGCCAAGGCCCATTTGCGGCGTGCTTTGGTGCGCAGCAGCGTAGCCAAGCGGAAATAATGAAGCAACACTACCCGAAGAAGAGCAGATCTTTTTCGGGTAGTTTTCTTTTGTATGGCAGTAACTCGGCGGCGTAAAAGTTTCGGTCAAGCCTTTACAAAGGCTTGCAGGGGTCCTGGGGACAGAGTCCCCGGGTCGGTCGTCGCAACGACCGGAATCCTCTTTCCTGAGAAGCGCTCGAAAGGGGTCCGGGGAAAACCTGAAAGAGAGGTTTTCCTTGAAGAAGCTAAAATACTGTACCAAGCATTTTGCCGAAGATAAGCCAAAAAATTAAAGCTGGAAATATGCAGTTCGTCCTTACTTCCCGTTTTCTCCGTTTTATGTTATACTGAACAGCAGAAGAAAGGAGCTGGGAATATGAAGATCGTGGAACCGGCTGTATATAAGGATTTTCGCTGCATTGGCGGCGCCTGCCCGGATACCTGCTGCGCTGCCTGGGAAGTGGTGGTGGACGAAACGAGCGCCGCCCGCTATGCTGCGGCAAATGGGAACATCGGCGATCGTCTTCGGGCTGCCATGACGGAGGATGAGGGGGACACGGTGTTCCGTGTGGTGAACGGCCGCTGCCCGTTTTTGAATAAAGAAAACCTGTGCGATATTTACATAGAATTGGGCGAAGATGCCCTGTGCCGCACCTGCACGCTGTTCCCGCGGTTTTTCCACAGCTTTGGCGGGGTAACAGAGCGCGGCGTGTCTCTTTCCTGCCCGGAGGCCGCCCGGCTGCTGCTGCAGCCTGCAGGCCCGCTGGAACTGATCACCCGGGAGGAGCCGGGCTTCCCCGAGCCGAACGAGCTGAACCCCACGCTGTACCTGGCCCTGCGAAAAAGCCGGGATGCCATGTTGGCTATGCTGCAAAGTGACGAAATCGCCCCGGAAACAGCCCTGCGGCGCCTTTGGGCGGCGGGCAATGCCATGCAGCGAAAAGTGAACGGCAAACGTTACGCCGCTGTTGCGGAAGCCTGTACGGCTGCTTTGGAGGGGGAAGGCGTGCCTTTCCCAACGGTGGATGATTGCCTGCCGGTGTGGAAGGGGCTGGAGTTTTTGGGAGAAGAACTGCCCGAACGGCTGGAAACGCTGCCGGCGGAATTTCCGCAGCTGAGCGCGCCTGCCCAAAATATGCTGCGGCAGGTGCTGACTTACCTGGTGTATCGCTATGTGCTGCAGGCTGCCTACGACCGGCAGATCCTGCCAAAAATGCGCCTGGTGGTTCGCCTTTGGCTGCTGTGCGCCGCTTTGTGCGGAGAGGAAGAGGATGTTTCCGCCCTGCGGCGGCGAATCTCTCTTGCCTGCAAGGAAGTGGAGCACAACGAAGAAAACCTGCGCCGCATGATGAGTGAATAATTCATGCCGGTGCATAAATAAGTTCTTCCATTTTCTATGGTTTGGTGGTATGCTATATACAGAGAAGTTCGTCTTCTGAATTTTCGATATACAAGGAGAGTTTTCAATGAGCACTATCTATGATATTGAAGTTATGCAGGGTTACATCCGTATGTGCAGCGACGGCTGGGAACAGGGCTGGCACGAGCGCAACGGCGGCAACCTGACCTACCGTATGCGTCCCGAAGAAGTGGAACAGTGCCGTCCCTTCTTTAAAGAGACTCCCGGTGAATGGGTGAACATGGGCGTGCAGGCCGATAACCTGGCCGGCGAATACTTCATCTCCACCGGCAGCGGCAAGTTCTTCCGCAATGTTTCTCTGGCCGCCCAGGATAACATCTGCATCGTGGAGATCAACGAGGCCGGCGACAGCTGGCGCATTGTCTGGGGCCTGGAAAAGGGCGGCCGTCCCACCAGCGAATTCCCCAGCCACTTTATGAACCACAGCGTGCGCAAGGCCGCTACCAACGGCGAGTACCGCGTGATCTACCACGCTCACCCCGCCAATATCATTGCTATGACCTACATTCTGCCCCTCACTGCCCGTGATTTCTCCCGTGCCCTGTGGCAGAGCGCCACGGAGTGCCCGGTTGTCTTCCCCGGCGGCGTGGGTGTTGTGGAATGGATGGTTCCCGGCGGTTCCGAGATCGCCATGGCCACCAGCGAACTGATGAAGAAGTACGATGCCGCTGTGTGGGCTCACCACGGCCTGTTCGTTTCCGGCCCCGATTTCGACATCACCTTCGGCCTGATGCACACCATCGAAAAGGCTGCCGAGATCTACGTGCTGGCTCTCAGCGCCGGCCAGGGGAAGATTCGCCAGACCATCACCGATGATAATCTGCGTGCCATTGCCCGCGATTTCGGTGTGACCATCAACGAAGAATTCCTGGACTAAACTTCATATACATCAAATTTAAAAGGCCGGACGGAAATGCCCGGTCTTTTTTCACTTAAAATTCACATTCATTTCACGTAGTTATCAAGTAAAGCGAATATAGTATCTGCATACGGTTCAAAACCGCAAATATTTTCCAAAGGAGAAACTATGTACATCGTAAAAAACGCACTGCGTTGCATCGGACGTTCCAAAGGAAGGAACATACTCATCGGTGTTATCGTGCTGGTGCTTTCTGTGGCTATGTGTCTGGGGCTTTCCATTCGCCAGGCAGCAGAAAACGCCCGTAAAGATACCCTGGAGGGCATGTCTGTTACAGCTACCATTTCTTACGACCGCCTTTCTGCTATGGGCGGCGGCTTTGGCGGCATGGGTATGGGCATGGGCGGCGGTTTTGACCGCAACAATTTTGCAGACATAATGGGGAAAGCGGATGCGCTGACCCTGGAGGAATACGAAACCTACGCGGCTTCGGAGTATGTGAAGGATTTTTATTATTCTTCCACGGCTTATCTGAACGGTACGGAAGATTTTGAACCCGTGAGCACCGAAACGGAAGATGAGACCGATTCCGAAGAAAGCAAAACCGATGAAAACCAGACCGGTATGCCGGGAATGCCCGGTATGGGTGGTATGGGCGGCATGTTTGGCGGCTTCTCTATGACCAGCACGGGTGATTTTACCCTGGTGGGCTACAGCGGCGAGAGCGCCATGACGACCTTCCTGGATGGCACTGCTTCTGTGACCGAGGGCACTGTGTTCACAGAAGGGGAAGCAACCTACGAATGCATTATTTCCGAAGAACTGGCGGTATTTAACGACCTGGCTGTGGGCGATACCATTCTGGTTTCTAACCCCAATGCGGAAGACGAGACCTACGAACTGACGATCACCGGCCTGTTTGTGGATGAAAGCGCCAACGAAACCGGCTTCTCCATGATGGGTATGGGCATGACGATGTCTGATCCCGCCAACAAGATTTACACCAGCTATGGCACGCTGCAGGCGATCCTGGATACTTCTGCGGAAGTTTCTGAAACCGTGACCGATGAAAACACCGGCCGCGAATACGAAACCGCCCTGAACGGAACGCTTTCTGCAACGTATGCCTTTGCAGATGTGGAAAGCTACGAGGCCTTTGCAGAGGCTGTGTACGATATGGGCCTGGATGAAAGCTACACCGTGTCTTCTTCCGACGTAACGGCCTACGAAAACAGCTTGACGCCTTTGTATACGCTGAGCACCATGGCCGGGTATTTCCTGGTGGTGATTCTGGTGATCGGCGCGCTGATTCTGATCGTTCTGAACATCTTTCAGGTGCGCGAGCGTAAGTATGAGATCGGCGGTCTCACCGCCATGGGCATGAAGAAAAGCCGCGTGGCCATGCAGTTCCTCACCGAGATTTTCGCCGTGACCCTGTGCGCGGTGATGCTGGGTGCCATGATCGGTGCGGTAAGCTCCGTTCCGGTTACCAACAAACTGCTGGAAAACCAGGTGACTTCCGGGCAGAACCGCCTGGAGCAGATTGAAACAAACTTCGGCCGCGGCGAAATGCAGATGCCGGGTAACATCCCCCAGCAGCCCGAAGGCGGCTTTGGCGGCTTTGGTAATTTCGGAGATTTCCCCGGTTTCCTGGGTGTGGATGCCGAAAACGCCTATGTAACGGAGATCAGCTCTGCCACAGACCTGACGGTGGTGCTGCAGATGATGGGCATTGCCGTGCTGCTTACGCTGGTGTCCGGTGCGGTATCGGTGCTGTTCGTTATGCGATATGAACCGCTGAAGATTTTGGCGAACCGGGATTAAGGAGGAAACAATGGCTGTTTTATCACTGAAAAAAATTTGGTTTTCCTATGGCAAAACCCCGGTTCTGCGTGATCTTTCCTACGATTTCGAAAAAGGAAAGATGTACTGCATCATCGGTAAATCCGGTGCAGGCAAAACCACGCTGCTTTCCATTCTCTCCGGTCTGGCTGCGCCGGAATCCGGTGAAATTCTCTACGAAGGCAAAGATATTAAAAGCACAGATAAATATGAGTTCCGCAGCAAGTACATTGGTGTGATTTTCCAGAGCTTCAATCTTATCACCAAGTTCACTGCGCTGGAAAACGTGCTGCTTTCTATGGACATCGCCGGTGTGAAGGGCACGGGCGCTGCCAAAAAAGCAAAAGCAATGAAACTGCTGGAAGATGTTGGCCTGAGCGAGGAAGAAGCCAACCGCCGGGTGCTGAAGCTTTCCGGTGGTCAGCAGCAGCGCGTGGCCATTGCCCGGGCACTTTCTTACGATGCCCAGATCATTCTTGCCGATGAACCCACCGGCAACCTGGATGGCGAGACCCAGACGGAGATCATGGGAATCTTCCGGGCTTTGGTACAGCAGGGTAAATGCGTTATCCTCGTCAGCCATTCGCCGGAAGTTGCGGCGGCCTGCGATGAATGCTACGAGCTGAAAAAGATCGCCCCGCCCAAAAAGCCGAGTACGATTTTTGGCCGCTGAACAAATTGAAACGCACGAGCGCAGAGCCGTTCTTGGGTTTATAAAGCAAAACGATCCGTCCGAAGAGATTCGGGCGGATTTTTTGTAAAACAACTTGACGAAGGTAAATACATAAAATATAATTACATCACCGTAATAAAATGTTTTTCGGGGGTGTTTTGATGAAAATATCAACAGAAATTTATTCGACAGCCAGAATAGTCGGATTGGAAAAAGCGGTGGAGCTTTGCGGCAAAGCAGGCTTTGATGCCTGGGATTTTTCCATGTTCGATATGTGCCGAATTGATTGGAGCACAAAAACACCTTTGGATATTCCAAATGAACTGAATGGACCGCGGTATCTTGAGTTTGCAAGAAAACTTAAGAGAATCGGCCTTGAAAACGGAATGGTTTGCAACCAGTCGCACGCTCCTTTCCCTGTGACTGTACCTGCGGTTCGTTCCTATTTAAAACGTGCCATTGAGTGCACAGCCGAGGCGGGCGGTGAGATTTGCATTATTCATCCCGATAATGATAAAACTCCCGAAGAAAACGCCGAAATGTACGCCGAGCTTTTGCCCTTTGCCAAAGGCTGTGGTGTAAAAATTGCAACCGAAAATATGTGGAATTGGGATTCTGAAAAAAATGAATCCTCTTTTGCGGCTTGTGCAACGGGCGAAAGCTTTAAAAAACATATCGACGTTATCAACGATGATTTCTTTGTTGCCTGCCTTGATTTGGGACATGCGGAAATGCGTGGTTCGGGCGATGGCGCCGCGAATATGATAAAAGCGTTGGGGCATCGTCTTAAGGCTCTGCATATTCACGATAATAACCGCTTGAACGATGATCACCAAATCCCGTTTTCTATGAATATAGATTTTGCTGAAATTGTAAAAGCGCTGAAAGAAATGAATTACGAAGGCTATTTTACTTTGGAAGCAGATGCCTTTTTGAAAGATTATAACGAAGAGAATGTTTTTGAAGGCGTGCTGAAGCTGAAGGAAAGCGCAAGGAAACTTGCGGATATGTTTGAACAGCTGTAAACAGATGAAACAAAAAGATGCGCGAGATTTTCGTGCATCTTTTTATTATCTGCGCAATCAAATCTGTACGACCGGCTTCTCTTTGCGCGTTTGTCAGAAGAATTCTTTTTGTATTTCAAATAACTTCCGGTGTGTCTTTGCCGGCTCAAAATGAAAAACAGAGAAATTCCATTCTCTGCGCTCTAATGTTATTTAGATGGCTTTCGGTGTGTCTTTATCCGGCATAAAAAATAAAGGACAGAGAAATTTAATTCTCTGTCCTCATGTATTCTTTAGATAACTTCCAGAGTGTCTTTGTCCGGCAGGGGCGGGAAGGGCTTGGCCGGCAGAGTCT
>JAFYOA010000245.1 GCA_017547865.1 Clostridia bacterium | reverse complement strand
AATCACATTGGGCAGGAAAATATCCAGCAGTGCATGCACCAAAAACGCGGTAATGCAGCACAGAATCGCCGCAATGCCGGGCTTGATGAAAGTGGTGGTCATGCTGATAGAGACCTTGGTAACTTTTGCCAGGGCGATGAGAGACAGAACCACTTCCAGCAAATAGCACACCAGCGTACCCACGCCGCCACCGATGACATTCACCTGCGGAATACCGGCCAGAGTAAAGTTCAGCAGCACCTTGATGGACAGGCTGATCACCATGATCTTCACCGGAAGATCCACACGGCCGACTGCCTGCAGCATGGAAATAATGGGTGTGGAAAGCGAAGCGAAAATCGCAGCCAGGCCGAGAACGATCAGCACGCGAGCCGTAATAGGAGCACCGGTAGAACCAGAGAAAAGAATCCGGGTAATGGGATCTGCCAATGTAGCAATACCCAAACCGGCAGGAATGCTCACCAAAGCCGTGATGCGTACAACGCTTTCAATACTGGATTTGATTTCCTTTTTATCACCGCGGGTCCATGCTTCGGTCACATTTGGAAGCGCACTGGTACCAAATGCCTGTGTAATGGCCGGCACCAGCATAAAAACAGTTAGGGCGTTGCCGTAGCAGCCATACAGGTAATTGGAAAGACGCTCCTGGGGATTCTGCAGCGTCACTGTGGTGATCATACCCTCGTACATTTCCAGCAGAACATCTGCGTGGGTCGCCACGATATCCGACATGCGGCTCTGCAGGAACAGCGCATCCAGTGCACTGGCGATGTTAACTGCCAGCGCACCGATGCCCACCGGAATAGCAACTTTGATCAGTTTTACCACGGTATAGTGCATCGTATGGGACGGCGGTGCATAATGCAGTTCTTTATTGGAAATATCGTCCCCTTTGATCTTATGATAGATCAGCAGTGCCACAAAGCTGAGAACAGAACCCAGCGACACACCGAAAATAGCGGCAGCGGCAGCATACGGAAGTGCGGCGGCTTTGGCATGATCCACACTGGCCACAACACCACCGAACACCGTGCCGGCACGTTCATATTCCATCAAAGCAACACTTACGGTCAGCCAGGCACCGGTAAGACCGATCAAAAGCTTAACAGCTGCTTCGACAACCTCACTGATTGCCGTAGGATACATATTCCGCAGGCCGTTATAATAACCGCGATAAATGGAATTCAGGCAGCTGAACAGAATGGCCGGCGCCAGCATCAGCATAGCCGGGAATGCACCATCATTATTGGCAATGGCCAAAAACGGACCGGCACCAATCCACATGACCAACGTACCAACAGAACCGGTGATCAGGAAAATACGTGTTGCCGCACGGCGAATGGTTCGTACATCCCGGTAACGGCCCAAAGTATAGTTTTCTGAAACAAGACGGGCAATGGCTATAGGGAAACCGGCCGTTGCCAATGCATACAACGGGCTATAAAACGCATAGGCGGTATTGAAATAACCCATGCCATCTTCGGTGATCACCGCATTCAGCGGAATTTTAAAGACCGCACCGATCACCTTAACGATGATCATGCTGATGGTTAAAATAAGTGCACCATGCAAGAATGATTGGTGCTGTGATTTTTTTACGTTCATATTTTCCTGCGGCAAATCCAACATCTCCGTTTCATCCGTTTAATCGGCTACTGCAACACTGTACAAAGAGACAACGAAAACAGAGGGGTTGCCTTCCGCCTCCCCTCTGCGGATATCATTGTATCGTTATTCCAGCTTTCCGCCGCACTTGCCGCAGAAAAGATCTCCTTTGCGTGCAGAAGCACCACACAGAGGACACTTGTTCTTGGCAGAGACAGCATCGGCGGCATCTGTGATCGAGCGCAGCTGCTCCGTCAGTTCGTCGATCGCAGACACGTAATCATCGATCAGTTCAGGGCAATCGACTTCAGACTTAGTGGAAGCATAAACAGCCTGCCCCAATTTTTTATATGTCTTATCAAGTTCAGTACGCACTTCGGCAGCAGCCAAGCGCAGACGAGACACATCCACAAGACGGTTTGCAGCCTGACCGGCAACTTCTGCGGCGCTTTTCATATTCACAAGCATATCGTCAAGAATACTCATCGTTTATTCTCCTTCAATTCATTTTGTCAGAAAAAATCTAAATCTCTTGTAATATTATAATTCATAATCCAAACGAATTCAACCGAAAACAGGAAAAACAAAGCTGCCATTCGTAAAGATTGTGTGAACATCAACGTCCCAAAAACTCCCGCAGCATGGAACCCGCCGGAACCAATTCCGCATTGATAGGTTCAAACCGCATTAGTCGGGCTTCCAGGTCACGCGCCTTACGGTAATACGGGCTATCCCCGGCCACGGAACGAAGCACCGGAATCGCCCGGGAGCGCAGCACACAAGACTCATAAATATGGATGGAATTCACGGTGTAATCCGCTGTCATACGATACGGACGGATATAGCGGTCTTCCCCGTTCACCACATTTGGCCACATAGCCAGTGTCTTTTCCACAGGCGTGGAACGGAACTGCATATCGCGCACAATACGCCGCACCAACCGAAGATCCATCGGTGAGATCACTTCGCCGTTGGCATCTTTGATCTGCTGTTTTACGCTGACATAGAGTTTGACCGCCGATCCCTCTTCCAAATGAGCAGTGAACATAGGGTTCAGCGCGTGGATGCCTTCCACAATGGTGATGCCATTCTTTCCAAGGCAAAGAGGCACTTTCTCCTCAAGTGCACGACCCAAGGTGAAATCAAACCGCGGAACATCGTAAGAACGTCCTTCCGAAAGGGCTTTCAAACAATCCTTTATTGCCTCCGTATCCAGTGCATTTACAGTCTCGTAATCCTTGGTTCCATCCGGCAAAAGCGGCGTTTTATCTGAACTAAGATAAAAATCATCCAAAGAAATGATCTCGGCCGGCACACCAAAGTTCTGCAGATGTTCCCGCAGAAGGTGCGCCGTTGTGGTCTTGCCGCTGCTGCTGGGGCCAGCCAGCATAACAATATGCGCAGAGCGATGGTGCTCCACAATATGCCGTGCGATGTTTTGCAGATTTTCCGTATACGATGCCTCCACCTCCCGGATCATCCGTTCCGGTTCAGCCAAAGCCGCATCGTTGATCTGCTCCAGATGAGCGATGTATTTTATATATGCGTTGTTGAAATGAATCATGGCTATACCTCTCAATAACCGGCGATCCCCCCACGCCGATATCAGCCGCACACGCTGCTTCTCTTTTCTGTGTTAAAGAAAAAAGCAGCATTCCAATCTTATTTATATCATAACACAAAAAGAACGCAAAAGCCACAGGTTTGCGCAATTTTACAGGATACTGTTGAAAAAATCGCAGTACAAAACGGCTGCACCGTTTTAAAGATGCAGCCGCTTAACCATTGAATCCTATTCAGTTGCGTTCCTGTCGGAACTGTTCATACCACTTCTCAATACCATCTTTTCTCTCCAGCATTTCGTGGAAGCGGCTGACATATTCGTACGAATACTTAAAATTGAAAATACGCTCCAGCCGTTCGGAGTACGGCGAACGAACCTTTGTTACACCGCCGGCACCGCAGGCAACCACAGTCTGCGTTTCATCCATGGTGTAAATATTATACGCACATTCATACCCGGGTTTGGACCAGCCGGTATTTTCCAGGTTCCCAACCATGCGGCTCTGACGATAAAGATAATACGGCACAAAACCGGCCTCGGTCAGTGTTTTGTTGGTATAATCTACCATTGCAGCGGCAGAGGCGCCGTCGCGGTGGAATTTCTCGATATCATCCTGCTGCATCATACGGGCAGAATGCTTCAGCGCCAGGGCATGCACCGTAATATTCTCGGCACCCAATGCCAAAATGGCATCCAGCGTTTCTTTAAAGGTCTCCGGCGTATCACCGGGCAAACCGGCAATGAGATCCATATTGATATTATCAAAACCAAGAGAACGAGCCAGCGCAAAAGCATCCAGGATCTGCTGTGCAGAATGTGCACGACCGATATTTCGCAGAACCTGATCGTTCAGACTTTGGGGGTTGATGCTGATACGGGTTACCCCATTCTCTTTCAGTGCAATAAGTTTTTCTTTGGTGATGGTATCCGGTCGGCCGGCTTCCACCGTAAACTCCGTACACTTGGAAAGGTCGAAATTGGAACGGATCGTCTGAATGGTACGTGCCAGCTGTTCCGCGGAGAAAGTGGTGGGTGTACCGCCGCCGATGTAGACTGAATCAAGTTCCAAGCCGACACGATTCACCACCTGGGCAGTATACGTCAGTTCTTCACACAGCTTATCCACATACTCCGGAATCAAACGTGCCGAACGTTCCACCGTCTGCGAAACAAAAGAACAATACGAACAGCGTGTAGGACAGAACGGAACGGAGGCATACAGGCTGTAGCTGTTCTCGCCACTGCGCCGCACAAAAGGTTCCTGCACCGCTGCCGTACGGCGGGCCAGTTCCGCTTTGCTGTCCGAAGCAAGCAGATGATCCGTAAAATAACGAACGGCATCCTCCGGCGAAGAAGCACCGGCAACGGAACGGAACAATTTAATGGGATGCACACCGGTGAGAATACCCCATGCTGGACGATAACCGGTGAATTTGGTCAGCACATCGAACAGCACGAGCACCAGCTTGCGCTCACGGTCCGAAGAAGAAAGAACCATCTCCGCAGAATCTGTCGCAGAAACCGTCTTCTCGCCCAACATAAGGGAAGCTGTATATGTTTCCCCTGCTCCGCAGGGATCGATCGCCGCTTCAGCGATCAAGACGTCATCTTCTTCTCCACGTTCCTTACGAACTTTAATAGGTTCGTAAGGAAAAAACACACGGCAGAGATTTTCTGTTTCGTAATGAAAATCGTGTCCACGAATCAATAAAAGCATGGGATTCCTTTCCGGCTCAAATCACAGTGAGCACAGATATACATTGGTTTGTTTTTCGTATCCGATCGTTGTAGAGGAACCGTGCCCGCTGTATACACGGATGTTGTCGGGCAGTGTACGGAGTTTTTTCAGTGAAGAACGCATCTGCACCCCGTCTCCGGTGGGAAAATCCGTTCGCCCCATTGAGCCGGCCATCAAGGTATCTCCCGCAAACAGCAGCGAATCTGCCCGGTAACAGCAGCTTCTGGCGGTATGTCCGGGGGTTTCCATCACAGTGAGTATCGATTTACCCACCGCGATTTCTTCGCCATCCCGCACTGTACGATCCGGAACCAGGCAAAGCGGATCGCCACCAAACCAGGCAGAAAGATTCAGCTGAGGCTCAGTCAAAAGCGCTGCCTCTTTTTCTGTACAGACCAACGGAGCACCGGTCAACCTGCAATAATACGCTGCCGCACCGGCATGGTCAAAATGGCCGTGGGTCAGCAAAATAAAAGCAAATCGCTCCTTCTGCACAGCAGCATCCAGTTCCAACGAAACAAAACCCGGATCCACCAAAGCACAAAGCCCGGTGGCTTCGTCTTTGGCAATATAACAATTTTCCGCCAGTGCGCCGCCGCACAAGGTGGTCACGAGCATGCTGTTTCCTCTTTTCTTAAATACGATCTACCGAAATAATACCGTTGACTTTACGCAGCTTATCGATGATCTTATTCAGCTGATCAATGCTGCTGATAGCCAGCGTAATGGTAATAAAAGCGTTCCCGTTTTTGAGTTCACGGGAATTCAGGCTATGAATGAACAGGTGCATGGTGGAAGAAAGCAAAATGGTAATATCCGCCAGAAGTCCGCCGCGATCCGTGGAAACGATTTGCAGCGTCGCCTTGAATTCTTCCTTTACCTCGCCGGCCCAATGCGCAGGCGTCCAACGTTCGGGCTCAGCGCAGTTGGTAATATCTTTCGGCACATTGGAACAGCTTCGTTTATGAATGGAAACACCATACCCGCGGGTGATAAAACCAACGATATCATCACCGGGCAGCGGGCTGCAGCAGCGGGAGAACTTGATCAGACAGTTT
>JAFYOA010000244.1 GCA_017547865.1 Clostridia bacterium | reverse complement strand
GGCATCGATGCCGCCTTCGGGCAGCTGCCCGCCGAGGATCAGCCGGGATGCGGAGCCGATGAGGTAAGCGCCGCAGCCGATGACGATGCAGAAAACAGTGGAGATAACCGTACCGCGCTTGATGGCAGCGGTATCTTTAATGGCGTAGAACTTGCCGATCATCTGCGGAAGACCCCAGGTACCAAAGCTGGTCAGCATAATATTGAAGCAAAGGAACCGGAAGGAAGAACCGCCGAAAATGCTGGTCAGCTGGCTGCCGGTGATGGGATTGGGATCACCGGGCAAAGATTCAAAGCTGCGCAGATTCTGCAGCAGGCCGCCAATGCCGCCTACGCTCCCGTGGCCAAGAACGGCAGCAACCAGGCACACGACGCCGACGATCATCACAACGCCCTGCACAAGGTTGGAGTATGCGGTGGCGGTATAGCCGCCGGCCACCAGGTATACAGAGGTAAGCACAGCGATCATCAGCATCCACACCCAGGTCTCCACACCGGGGAACACAGCACTGAACAGGGAACCGAGCCCCTTGTAAACGGCAGCAGAGTAGGGCACGAGGAACACGAAGATGATCACAGCCGCCAGGATCTTCATCCCCTTTGCGTTGTAGCGTTTTTCAAAATAATCGGGCATGGTTCTGGAATTCAGCTTCTTGGTGATTTTTCTTGTACGGTTGGCAAACAAAAACCAGGATAGCAGACAACCGAGAATGGCATTGCCCACGCCGATCCAAATGGCGCCGAGGCCGATGTTCCAGCCGTGCTGGCCTGCGTAACCGATAAACACAACGGCCGAAAAATAGGATGTGCCGTAAGCGAAAGCCGTGGACCAGGCGCCGATCTTGCGCCCGCCGATCAAAAAGCTGTCGAGATTTTTCGACTTGCCGTAACTGATGCACCCGATCAGTGCCATAACAACGGCATAAACGGCAAGGGCCACGATGGTGAAAAGCTGCGGTTTTGTCATATTACTCTCTCCTTCTTTTTGAAAGTGGCTTTATTCTATCACTTTAAAGCGACAAAGTCAATGCATTTTGAGAAAAAAGTTTTAGAAATTTAAAGCATCGAAACTTTAAAGCATCGAAACTTTAAAGCGCTGAACAAAAACTCTTTTCAGTTGCAAAATCTCGCCAACGTGGTATACTGAAGCTATCAATATTCCGGAGGCCAACCGTATGAACACCCGAATGGACCCAACCCGCCTGCACATCGGCACCTACACCCTCGCCCCCTACGCCCAAACAGAAGCACACATCCGCGATCTCGCCGCCTGCGGCATCGACCTGCTGGTCTGTCTGCGGGCCGGCCGGCCTGTTTTAGATCTTCTGCACAAGTACGGCGTGGGTGCTGTTCTCAGCGGTGCGGTACCCGGCTGGTTTGGCGGCAAGGGTGAAAACGCCGGCACCATGGAAGCGGAACGGACGCTCGCCCACTACGAAGAAGCCGCCAAAAACTTTGAAGATCATCCTGCCGTCTGGGGCATCGATTGCGGCGACGAGCCCTCCTCCCTGGATTTTCCCCACTATGGAAAAATCCTGCAGCGTGTGGAGGAACTCTTCCCCAACCAATTTGCTTACCTGAACATTTACCCCGCCTATGCCATGCTGGCTGCCAACACCCCGCAGGAAGTGCGTGAACAGCTGGGCTGTGATACATACAAAGAATATATCGACCGTTACTGCAGGCACGTTCCCATGGATTACCTCTGCCTGGATCACTACGTGTATTCTTCCACCAAAGAAAACCTGCACGAGACCATGGGCACCGCCGCCGAAGCCTGCCGCAAAACCGACCGCAGACTGTGGACCGTGCTGCAGGTAAATTCCAGCGATCCCGAAAAGTGGATCAGCATTCCCCAGCTGCGGTTTCAGGCGTACACTGCTTTGGCCTACGGCAGCGAGGTGCTGACCTGGGCCTGCTACACCGCCGGCTGGTGGCACAACTCTGTGGTGGACAAAGAAGGAAACAAAACGGAGCAGTATGAAAAGCTGAAGGCCGTGAACTGCGAAATTCTTGCCATAGCAGAAGAATACATGCGCTACAAAAATACAGCGACCCACCAAACAAACGGCTGCCTTTCTCTTCCCTGGGCTACCCTGACCGGCGATGCCATGACCGCGGGCGAAATGACCGCCCGGGACGGCAGCGGCAAAACCGCCCTGCTGCTGGCCCCCGCAGATGAAACCGCCGACTGCCATGTAACCCTTTCTGCCCCGGGGAAAAAGCTGACCCTGCACGCCGGCAGTGAAACGACCCAACTGCTGCCCGATGCCGACGGCTGCTGCGGCTTTGTTCTGAAAGACGGTATGGGCGTTCTGCTTACCGCGGAATAAAGCAGATTTCCTTTACACTTACAGCGAAAAAACGCTGTTTTTGACGAATGACCGCGATTGTGCTATGATAGATGCAACGGTTATTCCTTTACAACCAAAAGGAGGAGTTAAAATGAAACCCATTGAACTGAAGGACTTTTTGAATTACAAGTTCCTTTCCAACCTGCAGTACGCCCCCGGCGGCAAGCGCGCCGCTTTTGTGGTGGCCAACTGCAACGAGGAAGAAAACAACTACGAAAGCCGCCTGTGGCTGTACGATGACGAACTGCGCCAGCTGACCGACCTGGGTAAAGAACGCAGCTACCTGTGGACCGATGAATACCACATTCTTTTCCCCGCCGTTCGCTCTGCCAAAGACAAGAAGCGCGCCGAAGCCAAGGAAGCTTTTACCAGCTACTACTGCCTGGATATCCGCGGCGGTGAAGCACTGCCCGCTTTCACCCTGCCCTTTGCGGCAGAATCCATCAAGAAGCTGGACAACGGCAGCTTTGTGGTTACCGGCAGCATCGATGTGAATTACCCGGATTACTTTAAAATGACCGCCGAGGAAAAGGCCGCGGTGGCCAAGGCCTATGCCGATGAAAAAGACTACGAAGTGCTGGACGAGATTCCCTTCTGGTTCAACGGCGGCGGCATGAAATACAAGCGCCGCAGCGCTCTGTTCCTGGTTTCTGCCGATGGCAACAGCATTTGCCGCGTTACCGAGCCCACCTTCAGCACCGGCAGCGTAGCCGTGCTGGGCGATGACGTGTACTTTACCGGCAAAGCCTACACCAGCCGTATGCCCCTGCAGGGCGGCGCCATTTACTGTGTAAACAGCAAAACCGCCGAAGTACGCACCGTGGGCATCTACGATGACCTGAGCCTGAGCAGCCTTACTGTGGTAAACGGCCAGATTTGGGTGGCCGCCAGCAAGGGCGACCGCCACGGCCGCAACGAAAACGACTGGATGTACACCCTGAACACCGAGACCGGCGAACTGACCGTTCTGCGGGAGGAAGAATACAGCATGCACGGCAGTGTGGGCAGCGATTGCCGCTTTGGCGGCGGCGCCAGCTGGCAGGCCAAGGGCAATGCTCTCTACTTCATCACCACCCGGGAAGGCAGTGCTCTTCTGTACAAGCTGAACCCGGACGGCGAATCCCTGCCCGTCATTACCAAGGAAGGCAGCCTGGATGCCATTGCCATGAGCGAAGACGCCGATAAGGCTCTGGTAATTGCCATGTACGACAACAAGCTGCAGGAACTGTACGCTGCTGACTTGACCACCGGCGAAGTGGAACAGCTCAGTTCTTTCAACGAAGAGGTGCTGGCCGACAAATACGTAGCCGATTACCATCCCCTCACCGTGGAAAGCCAGGGCTATACCATTGGCGGCTGGGTGCTGTACCCCAAAGATTACGACCCCACCAAGACGTACCCCGCTGTGCTGGATATTCACGGCGGCCCCAAGACCGTGTACGGTCCGGTGTTCTACCATGAAATGCAGGTGTGGGCCAACCTGGGTTACTTTGTATTCTTCTGCAACCCCAAGGGCGGCGACGGTCGTACCAACGAGTTCGCGGACATTCGCGGCCACTACGGCGAAACCGATTACGAAAACCTGATGGACTTTACCGATGCGGTGCTGG
>JAFYOA010000018.1 GCA_017547865.1 Clostridia bacterium | reverse complement strand
GCCACTTGTAGTGGTCGCCGCCCAGCCACACTTCGGTGATGGTCTCATAATGCTTGTCTTCGGCAATCTCTTTGGGAGAGATATGGCAGTGATAATCGATGATGGGCATTTTGGCCGCATAATCGTGGTACAGGGTACGGGCGGTGTCGGTTTCCAGCAGGAAATTATTCCCCATAAACTTTTTCAATGCGATCTTCCTTTCTTGATCCTGCGTATGGCAGGGAACGGTTGTTTTTATAATCTCGGTCGGCTCATTCGGCATCGACCGGGGTGTGCAGAGCAATCTCCACGTAGCGATAGGCATCGTGGGAAATGAGTGTAATGCTTTCTTCACCGGCAACGTACACTTCGTTTACGGCAGTGCCGGGCTGCAGCATGTATTCCGGGTCGGTATAGCTGCGGCAGCGCTTCATCAGCGCTTTAAAACCATCACCGGAGATGAAGAGATCGAACTCGGCCGGGGTGGCATCGGGTGCGGAATAGCGCAGGATCTTTTCTACGTATTCAATGAGCAGCTTGCATTCCTCTTCGGTGCAATCCAAAGGAGAAAGCTGAATCACGGTGCTGTCCACCGAGCGGTCGCCCGCAGCTTCCTCTTCTTCATCGATGTACAGGAACACCTGAATAACGGCGTTGCCGCCCCAAATGGCATCGGGGGTCAGGTCATCGCCGGGGAAAAAGCCGTATACATCCATACCGGGAATGGTGCCGTATACGTCGGTGCAGTCCAGCAGGGTGTAGCCCGGGGCATCGAATTCCTGCAGGAATTTGATCGCATCCTCTTTGGTGGGGCTGCCCAATCCGTAGAAGATCTCCGGAATGGAGGTGGTCTCCTGCTCGATGATCCCGTCCAGCAGGTTTTCGTCGTCGGGGTCGGTCAGTGTTTGCGATGTACTGCCGATGCGGAACCCAAGCCATACAATGAGCACGGCACAGGCAATGGGAATAACAAAAGAGAGTATTTTTTTCATAAGAATACCTCCGGTGAAAAACAGAAATATATACATACTAACTATAGCACAGCCGGCGGTGTTTTTCAATTGCTTCCTGTGTGAATAATGCGGCAAGAAGAAAAGATTGAACAAATATGGTATGATTTCATTCTGTCCGGCATCTGTTTGCGTGTACAGAAACACTTTTGCGGTGCGGGCTGCGTTTTTGGCATGGAATTGCGTTAAAAAAGCAGGGGTCTGTTTCTGTCGAAACAATTGCAAGTGCCGTGGGAGAGTGTTATAATAATATTAATTATTGCTTGAAATATCTTCGCTATACGGGCGGAGATGCTTGAATTGGAGGCTGCAAGTTATTTATGAAAAGAGTTGTGATCATCGGCGCGGGCCCGGCCGGTCTTACCGCCGCCTGGGAGCTGCTGAAAAAGAACGGCGATGAACTGGAAGTTGTGATTTTGGAGGAAAGCGATACCGTGGGCGGTATTTCCCGTACGGTGCGCCATGGCGGCAACCGCATGGATATCGGCGGACACCGTTTCTTTTCCAAAGATAAAAATGTGATGGACTGGTGGCAGGCCCGCCTGCCGCTGCAGGGTGCCCAGGCATTTGACGATGCGCTGCTGGGCCGGGACAAGCCCCTGGCCGAAAACGGCCCGAACCCGGAGACGGAAGACCGTGTGATGCTGGTGCGCCGCCGGATCTCCCGCATTTATTACCTGCAGAAATTCTTTGATTACCCCATTTCCATGAAGTGGCAGACCTTTAAAAACATGGGCTTTGTACGCACCATGAAGGCCGGTTTCAGCTATCTGCATTCCGCTGTTTCTAAAAAGCCGGAGGATTCTCTGGAAAATTTCTATATCAATCGTTTTGGCCGCGTGCTGTACAGCATGTTTTTTGAAGGCTACACCGAAAAGCTGTGGGGACGTCATCCCAGCGGCATTGCCGCCGATTGGGGTGCCCAGCGGGTGAAGGGTCTTTCTGTGCTGGGCCTGGTGAAAGATATGTTCCGCAAGGCCTTTGGCAGCAAAGATGCCAAAAATACCGAGACTTCCCTCATCGAAGAATTCTGGTACCCCAAGTATGGCCCCGGCCAGCTGTGGGAGACCGTGGCGGCCGAGGTGGAGGCCATGGGCGGCGTGATCGTGAAGAACTGCCGCGCAAAGGAGATTCAGGTGGAAAACGGCAGATTTACCGCCGTACTGTGTGAGCGTGAGGGCAAAACCTACACCGCCGCCGGTGATGCGCTGATCTCTTCCATGCCGGTGAAAGACCTGGTGGCCGGCATGACCGGTGATGCCGTGCCCGCCGAAATGCAGGAAATTGCTGCCGGGCTGCCTTACCGTGATTTCGTTACCGTGGGTCTGCTGGTGAACCGCCTGAACCTGAAGAACGAGACCGATATTCCCACCCTGGGGAATATTGTGCCGGATTGCTGGATTTATGTGCAGGATACCGGCGTGAAACTGGGCCGCATTCAGATTTTCAACAACTGGTCGCCCTATATGGTGAAAGACCCGGAAAACACCGTGTGGATCGGCCTGGAATATTTCTGCAGCGAAGGCGACGAATTCTGGAACATGAACGACGCGGAATGCGTGGACTTTGCAACCAAAGAACTGGAAAAGATGGGCGTCATTTCCTCCGGTGATGTGCTGGATTCTCACCGCGAGCGGGTGAAGAAGGCTTACCCGGCGTATTTTGATACCTACGACCGGATGGATGAGCTGACCGCCTGGCTGAACGGCATCGACGGCCTGTACTGCGTGGGCCGCAACGGCCAGCACCGCTACAACAATATGGACCATTCCATGGTAACGGCTATGCGCGCCGCCCAGTGTATTTTGGGCGAACGGCAGGATAAGATGGATATTTGGAACGTGAACACGGAACAGACCTACCACGAAGAACAGAAAGAGGAACAGGCATGACAATGATGCGGCCTACGGTGTTTGAACGGCTGCGGGAGCATCCGTTCCTTTGCCTGCTGGCTTTGTGCCTGGCTGCCAATCTTTTGGTAGACGGCACCACGGAATCCGGTTTTTCCGCAGAGGCGCCGGTGGTATTTGCCGCCTGCTGTGCAGTGTGCCTGGGTCTGTATCTTGGTTTTTCGCCCCTGCCTTTGCCCCAGCGAGCACTGTATGCCGGCATGGGCGCCTGCGGTGCGGTGATCTTCGGCGGCTTTTGTGCCCTTGCCCACGGGGTGGTTGCGGCACTTTTGGCAGCGGCATTGGGTTTATTTTTGCTGCTGTTGGGTGTGCTGCTTTGCACCCGCCGGCTGGATACAAACAAAATCATTGCTGTTTTGCTGTGCATGGGCTTTTGCCTGCGGCTGGCTTATGTGGTATACACAACGGTAACCACCCGCCAGCACGACGTGTGGTACTTTGCCAACGGCAGTGATACGGGCCACGCCGGTTATATCGATTATTTTTACCATGGGGGTTCCCTGTGGTTCGGGTTCGATCCCCGTTCCCGCTGGCAGTTTTATCACCCGCCGCTGCACCATTTTACGGCGGCGGTATGGATGCGCCTGCAGACGCTGCTGGGCTTTACTTATGAACGTGCCTGCGAATCCGTGCAGATCCTCACCCTTTTTTACTCCTGCGGCGCTACCCTGGCGCTGGTGAAGATCTTCCGCAAGCTGCACCTGCGAAAGGCTGGGTTGGTGCTGGCTGTGGCTGCGGCTGCGCTGCACCCTTCGTTTATTCTTTTTTCCGGCAGCATCAACAACGATGTGCTTTCCTGCTTTTTGCAGTTTTTGGCGGTGTATGCCGCTCTGCGTTGGTATGAGCATGCCACCGCGGGCCGTATTCTTGCGGTGGCGGTTTGTGTGGGCGGCTCTATGCTGGCCAAGCTCACCGGTGTTTTGTGCGCACCGGCCATTGCGATGATTTTCCTCTATAAATGGTGGAAGAACAGGGAAGAGACCCTGGAGTATTTCACGCAGTTTGCCGCGTTTGCGCTGGTGTGTGTTCCCATGGGGCTGGGGTGGAGCGTGTTGCACCTGTTGGCCTGGGGAATGCCCCTGGGCTATGTGCCTGTACTGGGCGCCGGAGACAACGCCCAGTATGTGGGGGAATACACCCTGTGGCAGCGTTTGTTCGAACTGAAAGGCAACGGCCCGGGCAGCATGTATGTTTGCTGGGGCGGCGGTGCCGGCTACCACGAATATAATATTTGGCAGGGGCTGATCAAGTCTTCTGTGTTTGGGGAATACACCCTGTTTTCGCCCCCGGTGGAAGGTATGACCGGCTGGGTGTGGTTCAAGCGGGTGGGCGGCCTGGTAGGCTGCCATGTGCTGGCCCTGGCAAACCGCCTGTGCGTGCTACTCTCCCTGGCGGCAGGGGTGCGTATTCTGTTTAAAAAGAACCACCTGCGGAAGGATACGCTGCTGAACGCCGCGGTATGGGTGCTGTTTGCCACGGTTGTGGTGATGTACGTGCGTATGTGCTTCAGTGCGCCGCACACCTGCACCCAGAATTTCCGCTATACCACTCCGCTGCTGCTGTGCGGCACCTTGTGGCTGGGCAAGTGGGCCCAGGATATGCAGGAACGCGGAAAAACCGCAGCCGTCGTGTTGCTGTCTGTGCCGGTGGGGGCGTTTTGTGCGGCTTCGGCCTGGGTGTACACATTGCTTGCTTTATAATCTGCAAAATAAAAAAGCTCCGTTTAAAACGGAGCTTTTTGTATTGCGGAATATTGCGGAATATTGCAGAAATTACTCGGTAACTTCTTCCACGGCTTCTTCGACAGCTTCGGCAACTTCTTCCACAGCTTCAACGATTTCTTCGGCGGCTTCTTCAGCTTCGCAGCAGCACTCATCGTCTTCGCAGCAGCAGTCGTCGTCGCAATCGCAATCACAATCGTCATCGCAGCAGCAATCGTCATCGCAGTCGCAGAGACCCTTCTTCTTTTCCACGCACAGGGTGAAATCGATCTTGTAGAAGAAATTGAGGACGGCCAGCGCAGCAGCGGCAACAACAGCCAGAGCGCCAATGATAGACAGCAGTTTGCTCATGGTGATAACTCCTTTGTACTTTTTATTTCGTCGCCCGCAGGCGCGATGTTCATTTTTATTGCCAGATATAGACAAACCAATCTGAATTGATTATAATTATAGCAAATGCGCAGAGTGAAATCAACGGCAAAATACCGCTTGAAAGAATTTTATGCGTTTTTGTTCAAAAAATACACGGTGCGCCGCTGCAGTAAAAAGCTGTTTGCGGCGAGCGAGAGGAGAAAACAGTATGCAGACAGCCGAACAGATCAAGCGCGAGATTTGTGACATCGGTTCCCGTATTTACCAGAAGGGCTTTGTGGCCGCCAATGACGGTAACATTTCCGTAAAAGTGGGTCCCAACGAATTTTATTGCACCCCCACCGGCGTTTCCAAGGGCTATATGACCCCGGATATGATCATTAAGGTGGACGGCGAGGGCAACAAGCTGGAAGGCGCCCTGAATCCTTCTTCCGAAATCAAAATGCACCTGCGTGTGTACAAAGAGCGCCCGGATGTGAACGCTGTGGTGCACGCTCATCCGCCCATGGCCACCGCTTTTGCCGTGTGCAACAAGCCCCTGGATAAGCTCATCCTGCCCGAAGCCGTGCTGAGCATTGGCACTGTGCCGGTGTGCGCTTACGGTACCCCCTCTTCCATGGAAGTGCCGGATTCCCTGATGCCTTACATTCAGACCAACGATGCTTTCCTGCTGCAGAACCACGGTGCTCTCTCTGTGGGCAACACCCTTACCCGTGCTTTCTTCGTGATGGATGAAGTGGAGTTCTTCGCCAAGATCACCTACTATTCCGCTATGATCGGCGGCGTGGTGGAATTCGGCGGCGAGAACATCGATAAGCTGATGGATCTGCGCGCCCGCATGGCCATTCCCGGCAAGCACCCCGGCTGCGGCCGCCCCGCCGGCAACCAGCCCGGCGATGTGAACAGCATGAACGAAGCCATGGTGGAAGCCGTGGTGAAGAAGACCCTGGAACAGCTGGGTATGCTGAAGTAAAATATTGCTAAAATTTCTGCCCGAAAAAGAGTTTGCGCTCTTTCTCGGGCAGTTTCTTTTATTATTCGTCGAAGTAAGTAAGATACTTCTCGCCCAGGTCCACCAGCACTTTGGGGCCGGTGTGGAAGCACACAACAACGTGGGGAGCAGTGGTAATATCCTTGTCGCTGCGCACCGCCAGCGCAATGTAACCGTCGTACAGCTCGCTGTAGCGCTGCTGTACCATGGAAACATCCTCGGGCATCAGCGGGCCCATTTCGGTGATGTCTTCCAAATCGGTCGGGTCCTCGTAGCGGCCGTAGTACCAGCGGTAGGCGGCCAGGGCCATGCACTGCACCTTTTCGTCGTAGGTGGAAAGACCCTCGGTGGGCTTCCAGAAATACACGGTGGTGCAGTTTTCAACAAGCGTATGCCCCAAAGAAATCCGTTCGCCCCATTCATTGTCTGTCATCCAGGCTTCCGTGGGTTCGCCGTACAGGCTTACCATGTGCTTATACAGTGCATCGGGGTCGTCGGTGGCAAGGCGAAGCGAAACGCCGTTCAGCCGCGCGCCCGGTTCATCCCCGTTGTAGCCGATGGGGAGAATGTAATCCAGCTCCAGCGCATCCGCTTTCTCGGTCAGGGTTGGCAGGCCGTAAATTTCCGCAGAAAAGCCCTCGATCGCAGTTAAAGCTTTTACGGTACCTTCGGCATAGCGGGCACTTTGCCCGTCGGTCATATAGGCTGCCAGCGCTTCTTCCACTTCTTCCGGGGCCATTCCCCAGGTCAGTTCTTCCAGGGGCATGGGCACGTTGGCAGGCCAGGCGCTGTCGCCGGGGGTGCCGGTGTATACAATGGTGCCGGTCATTTCAACAGCAGAGGAAGCCGCTGTACTGCTTGTTTCCGCTTCGCTTGCGGGCGTGCTTTCCGCCGTGCTGACCGGGGCGCTCGGGGTTTCTTCGTTTTGGCAGGCCGTCAGCGGCAGCAGCAATAAAAGAACAGCTAAAATACAGGCCAATGTGCGTTTCATATAATCACCTCTTTTTCATTTGTGCGGACGATCCCGCACTTTTATTATAACAAAAGCGTGCTGCGCAGCGCAATACGCAGAGTGTTCAAAGCTACCCCCCCGATTTGTGCAAAGTGCATATTGTTATCAACAAATTAACCGCAACAAATGCAAATGGCACAATCAAAGCTCCTTTTCCAGCCGTTTTTCCCGTAGGCACAGTTCCATAAAAGCAGCGATCTCAGCCTTGCAGGCGGCTTCTTCGACCAGGTAGCTCAGCCCGTGGGCGGCGCCCTTTACCGTCAGCAGCATTTTTTCACCCCGGCAGGCCGCGTAGTTCTGCAAAGACATCTCCGTGGGCACAAAATCATCGTCTTCTCCGTGGATGAGCAGCACCGGCCGGTCGTTTTTGGCCAGTGCCTCCAGCGTGGAGGCGCCATCGATGGAAAACCCGGCGCACCACCGGCAAAACAGCCCGAACAGCGGCAGAAACGGCCAGCGGGGCAGGTGCAGGTTCTGCCGCAGCACATGGGCAAAAATTGCCCGGGGTGTGGTGAAGGCGCAGTCTGCCACAATGCCGGCCACATTTTTTGGCAGGTCCAGTCCGGCGGCCATCAGCACCGTGGCCCCGCCCATGGAAAGCCCGTAAAGCAGAATGGGCAGGTCTTCGCCAAAACGGGCGGCGGCGTAGTTGGCCCAGTCCCGGCAGTCAAAGCGCTCCCGCACCCCAAAGGTAATGTACTCGCCTTCACTTTCGCCATGGGTGCGCTGTTCCGCAAACAGCAGGTGCATGTGCATTTCGTTCAAAAGAAAATCCGCCGCACAGCCAAAGTCGATCCCCGCACAGGAATGGTAGCCGTGCATCAACAGCAGCACTGCCCGGGGTTCTTCGGCGGTAAACAGCCGCCCGCGCAGCTGCAGGCCATCGTAACTTTGAATGCATACCTTTTCCGGCGTTCTGCTGTCGAATTCCCTGGCGCAGGCGGCCAGACGGTCGCCGTATTTTCCCACCGGGATATTTTTCTGCACCGCCTTTTTGGCGTAATCCGGCGGCGGGCAGCGCAGCAGCGCCCGGCGGAACACAAACACGGTGGCAGCAAATACAAACAGCGCCGTGCCGGCGAACAACAGTACAAAAAAGACAAACAAGGCGATGTTCCTTTCTTTAAAATAATGAAATAATAATTTTGAAAACGGACTTTTACCCCGCCGGGTAAATGTGGTATACTGTGCTTGTATTGGGATTTTCTTTTTGAAATCGTAAAGGAGGAAAACAATGGACTCTTTGTATTTCCCGCTGGCCGATTACGGCATGCGGCTGCTGGATGATCCCCAGATCACCGGTTTGAATAAATTGCCGTACCACACCGCCTCAGTGATGTACGCCACCGAAGAAGAAGCACTGGGCTGCGACCCGCAGGCCTCTTCCTATTACCATTCCCTTTCCGGGGTGTGGAAATTCAAATATTGTGAGAACATCTTTGCTGTTCCTGCCGGTTTTGAAACCGACTCTGCCGATGATTGGGATGAGATCCCGGTGCCCTCCAACTGGCAGATGCTGGGCTATGGCAAGCCGAAATACATCAACACCCGCTATACCTTTGAACGCAATGACAAAAACCTGACCCCGCCCTACATTGACCCGGAGAAAAACGCCGCCGGCCTGTACAAAACCACTTTCTGTGTGCCGGAAAATTTTGCCGGCAAGCGGGTGATTCTGCACTTTGGTGCGGTGGGCGCTGCCGCCAAGGTGTTTGTGAACGGCAAGTGCGTGGGCTACAGCACCAACAGCAAATCTCCTGCGGAATTTGATGTAACGGATTTTGTTTCTTTTGAAAGGGAAAACGATCTTTCCGTGCTGGTCACGGAGTACTGCGCCGGCTCCTGGCTGGAATGCCAGGATATGTGGCGGCTGTGCGGCATTACCCGGGACGTGGCTGTTTACGCGGCCCAGCCCCGGCATCTCTTCGATTTTTACGGCTATACCCAGTTTGGTGAAACGCTGGCGGATGCCGCCCTGTGCGTGGAAGCCAAAATTATGAATATGACCCGGGCGTGTGCCGATCCCTGCACGGTGTCTCTGCGGCTGTTCGACCCGACGGGGAAGGAGATTACCCCTGCCGAAGGCTGCAAGGCCAAAAACGGCAACCTGAGCCACCGCTTTGAAGAAATCGTGCCCTATCCCATGCCGGCAGATATTCAGGGCTGCACCACGGTAACGGCTTATCTGCGCCTGCCGGTGGAAGCACCTGCTTTGTGGAGCGCCGAGACCCCGAACCTGTACACGGTGCTTCTCACCCTGGAAGACAACGAGGGCAATGTGCTGGAACGCCACAGCTTCCGCCACGGTTTCCGTAAAATTGAAGAAAAGGATGCCCAACTGTGGGTAAACGGCGTTTCCGTTAAACTGCGGGGCGTGAACCGCCACGAGTTTAATCCCCGTACCGGCCAGGTGGTAAGCCGCGAAGATATGCTGCAGGATATTCTGCTGATGAAGCGCAGCAACGTGAACGCGGTGCGGTCTTCTCATTACCCGGATGACCCCTACTGGTATGACCTGTGTGATCGTTACGGCCTGTACGTGATGGACGAAGCCAACGTGGAGACCCACGGTATTTCCTACCGCAAGAATATTCTGCCCGGCAACGATATGCGCTGGCTGCCCGCATTTTTGGACCGTGTGGGCGCTGTGGTGCAGTGCGATAAAAACCACCCCAGTATCATTATCTGGAGTTTGGGCAACGAGCTTGGTTTTGGCGAGACCGTGGCCATCGGCGCTGCCTATTGCCGTGCCTATGACCCCACCCGCCTGGTGCACAAACGGCAGATGAACAGCATTGCCGATATGGACAGCGAGACCTATCCTTCTCCCGAAAACATGGTGGAGCATGCAGAAAAATTCCCGAACCGCATGTTTGTAACCAACGAATACGGCCACGCCATGGGCAACGCCTGCGGCAGCCTGCAGGATTACTGGCAGGCCATTCACAGCCATAAGCAGCTGGCCGGTGGTTTTATTTGGGAATGGTGTGACCACGGCATTCTGCAGAAGGATGCAGCCGGGCACCCCTACTTTGCCTACGGCGGCGATTTCGGCGAGGAATTCCACGACGGCAACTTCTGCATCGACGGCCTGGTGACCGCCGAACGCAAAGAGACCCCGAAGCTGGCGGAACTGAAAGCGGTGCATACCTTTGTTCACTGCGAATTTGATGCCGACGAAAGCCGGCTGACCCTGCATAACCTGCACGAAGCAACCGATCTTTCCGTATACGAACTTTATTATTCCGTGCTGCGGGACGGTGAGACGCTGTACGCCGGTACCGTACCCTGCCCCGCCGTGGCGGCAGGGGAGACCGGCAGTGTGAAGCTGCCGTATCCCACCGCCAATATGAACCGGGAGGGTGAGTACCACCTGCGGGTGCGTTTCTGCCGCAAAGAGGAAACACTGTGGGCACCTGCCGGGTTTGAAATGGCTGTGGCCAGCTTCCCCCTGGCCTGGGTGGCGCCGGCACAGCTGGATGCAGCCGCTTTGCCTGCACTTGCGGTGGAAGAGACAGAGACTGCTCTGACGGTGAAAAACGAGAACATTACCGCCGTGTTTGATAAAGCGAGCGGCGCTTTGACCCTTACGGTGAACGGCGTAACGGCAGAAAACGTAAATACGCCCAGCGTCTATCGTGCCATGACGGACAACGATATTCGTTCCGTGCAGATGGCAGCCTTCTTTAAGGCCAAAGGCATTCCCGGCGCAGACAGCGATCGTGAAAACTGGATCAGCGCCGGGCTGAAGGATATGGCCTTTACCTGCACCGGCTTTGGCTGGGAGCAGACCGAAAATACCCTGCGTGTGCATGTGCAGCGCACCGGCACCGGCCAGAACGGTTGCGGCTTTGTGTACGATACGTTCTATACTCTCTTCGGTGATGGCCGTGTGGTTTGCGATAACACCGTGAAGCCCGTGGGCCCGCTGGGGGTACTGCCCCGCATTGGTGCGCAGCTCATCCTGCCGGCAGCGTATGAAAATATCCGCTGGTTCGGCCTTGGCCCCTGGGAAACCTACCCGGACCGCCTGGCCTGCGGCCAGCCCGGCATGTACACCGAGCGCTGCGGTGATGCCATGCAGTATTACGCCAAGCCCCAGGAGTGCGGCTCCAAAGAAGGCTGCCGCTATATGAGCCTGACGGACAACAACGGCAACGGTCTGCTGGTCTTCGGTGAGGTCCCCTATGCGATGTCTGCACTGCCTTTCACCCCGGCAGAGCTGGAAGAAAGAAAGCACCTGAACGATGTTTTGGCTCGGGATAAGGTGGTTCTTTCTGTGGATTACGCCCAGAACGGTTTGGGCAACCGTTCCTGCGGTCCGGAGGTGCTGCCCCAGTATCGTTTGCAGCCGGAAGAAGTGCGGTTTGTTTATACGGTGATGAGCACCGAAAACGGCAACCGAAATTTCCGTGTGAAATACGATGAAGCGCTGGTGCTGCCGGTGTATGCAAGAAAAGCCTCTGCGGCCGGTGCGGTGGCAGAAGCATACCGCGATCCTTCCGATGCCGATATGCGCAAGATTGTGGGACTGGAAACCGAATAATGCAGCAAATGCTGTGCGATATTATTTTAGGAGGAATACTCTGATGATGGATACGATTAAATTCGACAGCAAAGAGGCTAAAGTGGTGGCTCACCGCGGCCTGAGCGGCCTGGAAACCGAAAACACCTGTGCAGCCTTTGTGGCCGCCGGCAACCGCAGCTACTTTGGCATTGAAACCGACGTGCACCGCACCGCCGACGGTAAGTTTGTTGTGATTCACGACGGCACCACCCAGCGTGTTGGCCTGGATAACCTGGTGGTGGAAGAGACCACCTTTGAGACCCTGCGCAGCCTGCAGCTGCTGGATAAAGACGGCACCCGCAGCCGCAGCGATCTGCGTATTCCTACGCTGGATGAGTACATCAACATTTGCAAAAAGTATGGTAAAGTTTCTGTTCTGGAACTGAAGAGCGACTTCACCCAGGAAGAGATCGACGCCATTGTGGAGATCATCCGCAAGCAGGATTATCTGGAAAACGTGATCTTCATTTCCTTTAAATATGATAACCTGCTGAAAGTGCGTGTGGCTTCCCCCAACCAGCCGGCGCAGTTCCTGGTGCATATTCTGGAAAGCTGGGATGAGCTGATCGATCGTCTGCTGAAAGACAAGCTGGATCTGGATGCCTATTATCCGCTGATCACCAAGGAAATCGTGGATCGCCTGCACGCTGCCGGAATTGTGCTGAACGTGTGGACCTGCGATGACCCCGAAGCCGGTGAACAGCTGGCTGCCTGGGGCGTGGATCAGATCACTTCCAACATTCTGGAGTAAGGAGGGCTTGCAATGGCCAATTATCCTACCCCGCATATCGATGCAAAACCGGAGGATTTTGCCAAAACCGTGCTGATGCCCGGGGATCCTCTGCGTGCCAAATTCATTGCGGAGAACTTTTTGGAAGACGCCAAACTGGTGAACAATGTGCGCGGTGTGCAGGGCTACACCGGCCTGTATAAGGGCCACCGTGTCTCTGTTATGGCCAGCGGCATGGGCATGCCTTCCATGGGTATTTACAGTTGGGAACTGTTCCACGTCTTCGGTGTGGAGAATATCATCCGCATCGGTTCCACCGGCTCTATGAGTGAAAAGGCTCATGTGCGTGATATTATTTTCGGCATGGGTGCCTGCACCAATTCTGCTTACGGCGAGCAGTTCGGCCTGCGGGGGAATTTTGCCCCCATTGCCAGCTACGAAGTGCTGCGGGAGGCGGTGGCCCAGGCGGAAGCCCTGGGTGCCCGTTACCATGTGGGCAACCTGCTTTCTTCCGATACATTCTACGATGATGACCCCAACGCCAACGAAAAATGGATGAAGCTGGGGGTACTGGCGGTGGAAATGGAAGCCGCCGCCCTGTACATGAACGCGGCCCGCAGCGGCAAGCGTGCCCTGGCTATGTGCACCGTCTCCGATCATATTCTCACCGGAGAGGCCACCACCGCGAAGGAACGGGAGATTTCTTTCACCCAGATGATGGAAATTGCCCTGAACACCGCCGTGGCGCTGGATGATATGTAAGGAGAGCAGTATGTGGTATTCCGACCTTTACCGAAGACATCTGTGCGATATGCATATCGATGACTGGGACGAAAGCTTTTTGAGCGAGTTTTCTCCCGAAACGTATGTGGAATCCCTGAAGATCGCGGGGATCAACTATGCTATGCTGTATCTGCAGTCTCATGTGGGGCTGTGCTATTACCCCACCAAAACCGGTGTGTTGCACCGTTCGTTTCTGGGCAGAGAAGACGCCATGCGCAAAACAGAGCAGTTCTGCCACCAAAACGGCATCCGCGTGTGAGGTTATTACAGCCTGATCTACAACACCCGCGAGCATGACCGCCACCCGCAGTGGCGTATGCTCACCGAAAAAGGTGTTTCCCGCCGGGAGGACGGCGGCGAAGCGGACGATTTGGCGTTTGCCTCCAAAAAGAACGGCCGCTACGGCCTGTGCTGCCTCAACGACCGGGAATACACGCAGTTCGTGTTCGATCAGAT